>JAGYNC010000107.1 GCA_018400135.1 Victivallaceae bacterium | reverse complement strand
GAAATTTTAAGCTTTACAGAGCACTAATCGTTCCTCCTCGGGTGTCTTAGCCTCGACCCCACCCAAAGAGTGAGCGATTACTCCCGGTTAAAAAAAAAAATTCACGATTTCTCTTGCTTTTGTTATACTTTGGATATATAATAGGATTAACACATAACCAATAAAGTATTATTATGAGTCGTTTGCTAAAAAAAGATCAGGTCAGGAAAGATATTGTCTACCGCATTTTATCAGGACAATATCTGGTTGAAGGACGTGTCCCGCCAGAGCGCGAGTTATGTGAAACAATGCGGGTAAGCCGAATTACTGTTCGGGCGGCGGTCGATGATTTGGTAAGGGAGGGGGTGTTACGACGCGACGGCAGACGCGGTACGCTCATCGAGAAGATTCCCCGCGATAAGTCGCCTGCCGCAAAACGGGTGGCGTTGAAGCAGATGTTGTTCATCTATTTTTCCAGCGTCAAAGGACATCTGGTCTCCCGCACCGGAACTTCGTCCAGAATTTATCATGGGGTAGAACGGTTTGCCAACGAACATGACTACGTGTTGCGAGTACAGTCGGGCGAAAATTTTATGCGGCAGTCCAGCGCTGAATGTAAGGAGATAGACGGCATTATCGCTGGCGGCGCAAGATTGGAGCAGCATCTTCCCGTATTCATCGAGTCTGGAATCCCCACAGTAGCAGTGGATTCGATTCCTCACCGGCTACATGTCGATGCCGTCAGTGGCGACTACTACGAGGCCGGTATGTTGGCTGCGGAAAAATGTATTTCAAAGCGTCTGCGCAATCCCTTATTTATCCAACTGCGTTTCGGTGATGAGAATTTTACGCAGCCGAACCTGTTGATGCGGCAACGCGGATTTTTCGACGCTTTGGAAAAGGAAGATGGCATTGAGGGACATTGTCACATTGTTTGTTATGATGATTTAGCAGAAGCTGGCTCAGGTGTTAGAGAACTCTTCCCGATACTACTTGATAAGAAAATTGATGGTATTGCTTACTGTGCTGATATTCCATATCTTACATTGATGAAATATCCTGAAATTGCCATGTTGCCAGCGGTTATTATTGGGGGCAGGGGAGAACACTATTCGAAGCAGCCTGACAACGCACCGGATGTAATCAGGTTCGACATGGAACATGTCGGCTATCTGGCGGCGCAACGGCTTCACGAGCGGATCAACAATCCGCATCTGGGCATAACCAGGAATCTTATTCCGGCAGGAACCGCATTCGTGACGGACGCGCAGGCTGATTCTTCCGACCCGTTGTATAATTTCCGGGCAACGCACGTGGAGGGACGGCCTCCGTGTCGTCCTGAAAAGTAGTGCCTTAAATCGGCACGGATAGCGCGTCAACAGGGAGAACAAAATGGAGGTATAAGGAAGAGTCGCGGCGTAAGGCTACGCCTGCGACCCGAGTAGTATGCGTTCTCCGAACGCATGAAACGAATCAGATGAGAACAGTGCTGTTTGCGTTCGAAGAACGCAAGCGCTACTGAAAATAACTCCGTACGACGGTCTTACCCGCCACAGGCGGGTGGAGGGACGGTCTCCGTGCCGTCCGGAATGCGCGGTCGCGCGGGAGCACGACCCTCCAGTGCGCTGACAACAGTAGCGGCAATAGTAATGCCTCACTCTTTGGATGGGGGTCGAGGCTACCCGCTTCAAAAGAAAGAGTGAGGCATTACCGGCAATATACATAATATAACAAAAGAAAGGATAAAACATGGCTATTACGCAAACTGCAATCAGTTACTACGGACTCAACTATGTCGAACACGCGGAAAAGGATTTCCAGGAGATGCTGGAACACGGTTGCACCACGGTAATTCTGGCGATAACCGAATTCGACATGGATTTCTGGTTTCCGAACATTCCAAAAATTGTCGACAAGGCGCACGAACTGGGACTGCGGGTGTTGCTCGATACCTGGGGTATCGGCAAGTATTTCGGTGGGGAACAGGTCAGTCTGTTTTTGCAGAACAACACCGAGAACCGTCAGGTTGGCGCGCTCAGTGGCGAAAAGCTGCCCTATGCCTGTTTCAATACCCAATCTTTCCGGGATTACTTCCAGCACATCTGCCTGAAACTGGCGCGCGAAACAGATGCCGACGGTTTTTTCTGGGATGAGCCCCACTACGCATTTCCCAAAGCATACGCTTCGATCACTGGCGGGGTTTCCGACGAGTGGACTTGTCGCTGTCCGGTATGCATGAAGAAATTTCAGGACTATTACGGTTATGAAATGCCGAAAATCATGAACGACGATGTCAAACAGTTCCGCTGGCGCGAGGCACTGTTTATTCTTGAAGACACATCTAGAAAGATCAAGGAGATCAACCCGAAATCCGAGATTACCTGTTGCGTTCATGCCACGCTCAACAGCTACTACGTTACCGAATATCGCGGCTACGACAACTGGGACATGGTTGCCGGCAGCCCGTATATCGATGTTTTTGCCACCACCATTATTGCCTGGGATTTGCCGGAGGCGTTTTTCGAGCACATCACCAGACGCACAGTGGAAATGGCAAAAAAATACGGCAAACCGTCGGAACGCTGGCTGATGGGATACTACAAGCAACCCAAGGATTTTGCTCAAATCGACCGCGTCGCGGACATGTATGCCGATCTGGGCGTTGACCGTCTTGCCGCCTGGACCTATCGCGGCGGCCACGGCACCGTGCTGGCTGCGCCCGACGCCCTCAAACTCTGGGATCGGATCGGCGAAAACTACAAGCGGTTGTTGAAAAAAGGAGAGTAAAGTGGCGTTTCGGCTTTGCCGACCAGCGTTCCGCCGCTGGACCGCGTCCGGCGAGGCGCCGGTGCCAAGTAATGTTAAAGATTTTTTTTAATAATGGAGAAAGAATATTATCAGCCCCAAAATAATTTTAATTCTAGGAATTTGTGGCGTTATGTTGACGGGTAATTATGCACAAGCAAAATTGGTCGAGAATAAATCGGAAAAGGTGGTAGATGGATTTTACTCGTTTTACTATCAGGCAGAAGACGGACAAAAACTGAAATACCGGTTTTATAATCCTGCCAAGACTGGGAGTGAAAGAAAATATCCGCTGGTGGTTCATTTCCACGGAGCTGGCAGCCGGGGAGATAACAACATCAGTCAGATCTATCTGGCTAAAAAAGTGTCAGAGTGGTCGAAATCCGCCGGACAACTGTGTTTTGTTTTTGCCCCGCAATGTCCCTCCGACAAGAAGTGGGTTGATCTCGACTGGTCAAAGGATTCCCATAAAATGCCGGAAAACCCAACGCCATACATGGCGATGGTGCTCAACGCGATTGATGAGATCGTGAAAAACTATCCGGTCGATACCGATAGGATTTATGTCTATGGACAGTCCATGGGCGGTTTTGCAACTTGGGACATTATTTGCCGACACCCGGATCTGTTCGCAGCCGCAGTGCCGGTTTGTGGCGGTGGAGATGTATCTCAAGCCGGAAAGATCGCTCACATTCCGATCCGGGCTTTTCACGGCGCGCTTGATCCTACAGTAGATGTAGCGTGTTCACGAAATATGTTTGCGGCTTTGAAAAAAGCGGGTGGCAACCCGAACTATACGGAATACCCCAAAGTCAAGCACAACGCTTGGAGTTATTCGTATACTCCGAAGCTGTTTGACTGGATGTTCAGTCAGGAAAATGTTAAATAAGTCAAACAAAAGGAGACGACAATGTTAAATGATTTCGGTTACGTGGAAAAAACGTTCGCCAATATCAGACGGGTGGTGGACGAGCAGGGCGAAAACATCAAAAAGGCCGCTTCAATGATGGCGGACGCGATTGAACAGGATAAGCTTATCAATGTTTATGGCGGCGGCGGACACACCACGCTGGTGATGGGCGAGATGTTCTTCCGTGCCGGCGGCTTCTCGAATATCAATCCGATCATGGAGACGGGGTTGTCCGTCTTCAATCAGGCGTTGAAGTATCTGGAACTCGAGCGCTGTGTCAACTATGGCCGTTCCATTATGAAATACTACGATCTGAAACAGGACGATCTGTTGATTATCTTTCACAATATCGGCATCAACGCCGCCACCATTGACGCGGCGCTGGAGGCCAAGGAGCGCGGCGTCAAAATTATTGCGGTGTCCAGTTCATACTGGCAGAACGAAATGCCGGAAGATCACTTTATCCGGCATCCGTCGAAAAAGAATCTGTTCGATCTGGCCGATGTCTGCATCGACGACTACAATCCGGTGGGCGACGCGATCGTCAAAGTGCCCGGACTGGAAACTCCGATCGCGCCGGTTTCAAACGTGGTGGATTTTACCATCGCGCATCTGCTCGAGATTGAAACCGTCAGGGTTTGCGTGGAAAGAGACATCACTCCGCCGGTGTGGAACAGTGCCAACGCGCCCGGCGGCGATGAAAAGAACGCGGCATATCTGAAAAAATATAAGCCACTGGTAAAGAGTCTTTAGCCCGTGGCGGGACGGATTCCGTGCCGTCCTAAATACCAGGTCGCGCAGGAGCACGACCCTCCACGCGTCAAAGACGCGGAACATATACCGGCCGGAGGCCGGTGGAGGGACGGCCTCCGTGCCGTCCTAAATACCAGGTCGCGCAGGAGCACGACCCTCCGCCGCGCCAAAGAGTGATGCGCAGCATCCTTGGAGTGCCTGCCTGTACAAATACGGCAGACAGGCGAAACTCCTGTTTCGCTTTGACTAATTCAGTTCGATTAGCGAAGATTTTAAAAAATCGTTGTCAGCGTAGCGGTTGTCGCCACGTCATTCGACATGGTATTTAATCGGGATCGGGAAAAAGTACCTCAAGCTTCCAGCTTGAGAAGAAATAACGCAAGCACGGATGAACACGGATAAAGAACGGATAGAGCTTATGAAAGCCCTAAAAAACCGAAATCCCCAATCCAGCACTATCGTGCTTGAAGTCCTTTCTGCGAAAGGTTATTTGAATTGGTTTGCAACATCGCATTTGACTTTATCGCAACGCAGAACGCGCGGAAACCATACGGGCAACGCCCGTGGAGGAACGGCCTCCGTGCCGTCCGTAATACTCGGTCGCGCGGGAGCACGACCCTCCACGCGCCAATGGCGCGGGAATTGCCATAAAGGGGGTAAACTTTGGCTTTGGTGTTTTCGTGCACAAAAAACCTGGCGCGCCGAAATGGCGCATCAATAACGAACAAATGGAGCAGTATTTTAAATGATGAATTTGCTACGACACCATTCGGCGTTTTGGTCGAAACTGGGATTCTGCTACGATCCGCCGCGTTTGAACGACGCCGGCAAGCCGATTGTCTTTTTCGATGATTTCGACCGGTTTGCCGGATTTCACAGGGATTTCTCCGCTGCGGGCGTGAAACTACATTCCTCGATTTTGTTTTCCGGCTGGATCGGCGTTGGATGTTATGACTATACACTGACCGATCAAGTGTTGGATGCGTTATTCAAAGACAATCCGGACATCTACTATATCCCGAGGATCAAATTGAACGTCCCGCTGGATTGGGGGAAAGAGAATCCGGAGGATGTCTGTGTATATTACGAGGGACCGCGGGAACGCGAGGCGATACGGGAATTGGTCGGTACGGAAAAACACGATATTCTGGGCTACGATTCGCCGACCGGATACTATACCGCCGGCGGGTGGCAGGATGATCGTCCGAATGTCGGAGGCTTGATTTCCAATCAGAGTTTTTCTTCGCTCAAGTGGCACGAGGATGCCGGGGAAATGCTGCGGCGTTTGATCGCGCACCTCGAACACGGCCCGTACGGCGAACGCATTGCCGGTTACCATATCGCCTATGGTGTCAGCGGCGAGACTTGTCTATGGGGACGCTTCGGCAAAAACACCATGGGCGATTACGGGATCAGTCATCGTCTGGCGTTTTTTGATTGGGGAATTAAACGTTACGGTTCGATTGACGCGCTGCGGCAAGCTTGGCAACAACCGGAGCTTTGCCGGGAGAATGCCGAGCCGCCGCCGCCGCAACGTCGGCAGCACTGCTCAGAGAGTTGCCGTGATTTCTTCCGGGCCGATGATTGTATCTGTGTTGACTATGAATGCTTCATGTCGGAAATCAATGTCGATGCCATCGAATATTTCGGTAAATTGGTCAAAAAACATACCAATGGCAAGCCGGTCGGGTGTTTCTACGGCTATTTTCTGGAATGTTTCAATGCCGCCTATACTGGATGGCTTGGCTATGAGCGTATTCTGAATTCACCTCATATTGACTTTATCGCCGCGCCCAAGTCCTATTATCGGAACCTGCCGGGCGAACCCGGCGGCGAACTCGCTCCCGCGCAATCGGTCAACCGTAAAAAACTCTGGATGGATGAACTGGACATTCGCACTCATCTCAATGTTGCTGACCAATTCGCTCAAGGAAAGAATATGGCGGAAACGCGAACCCTGATGTGGCGCGAGTTCGCCAAGAACCTGGCACACGGCTCCAATTTCTGGTGGATGGATCTTGGCGGCGGCTGGTTTGACTCGCCCGAGATTCTGCGTGAAGTCGCTGCTATCGAAAAAACCGCCATGTTGCTCAGAGAGAAACCCGGAAAAAGCGTCGCTGATATTCTCCTGGTGGTCGATGAAGAATCATGTCTGTATTATGTTGCCAGTAGAACATTACACTCTTCACTGATGCAAGACATGATCAGGAACGCCAATCTCTGCGGCACGCCGACGGATACCTATCGGCTGCGCGATCTGGAAACGCTTGATTTGGCACAATACAAACTGATCGTTTTTCTCAATACCTTTAAATTGCAGCCGGGACAATGGCAACGGATCGCATCGCGTATTCCGTCAACAGCGGTTTTATTGTGGAATTACGCTCCGGGAATTTTATATCCCGATTTCGCTCTGTCAAATGTCACGAATATCATCGGCATGACAGTACGGGAAAGGACACAACTTGCCGCGCTGCAACTTTTGCCGGAGCCGGGAGAATTTCTACAGGGAACCGAACCAATGCGGGCGAGGACGGACGCGGATATCGATTATCCGTTGCTGGAGATCGTGCCTTCGGAAAATGTCCGGGTATTGGCGCGCTACGAGGACGGAGCCGTCGCCATGGCCATGCGGAACAACGTCATTTACAGCGTATTGCCGTTTTTCAGACCCGAACATCTGCGCCGGATTGCAGCTCTGGCCGGATGTCATCTTTACGCGCCGGTGGATTGTACCGTTTATGCCGATAGTCGGTTTATCGCGGTTTTTCCGAAAAATGAGCTGCGCGAACAGAAGATTGAATTTGTCGCACAAACCACTCTGCGTTCCGCGATTACCGGACAGAAAGAAAACAACGTCAAGTCGATTTCCCTGAATTTGTCCGCGAAAGGCGCCGAGTTTTTTATTATTGAACAAAAGAGCCAGTTGCAAAAGGAAAAGGGTTTATGAACCATCAAATGCTTGCATCTATGAATCAGGCGTTGCGGGGATTGTTGGAAAAGTACGGCGTTCCCAATCGTGGCGAACTGGTACTTGCGGAAAGCGGAACTTTCGGCGCGGCGACCAGATTGCAAACCGGCGACGGCAAGGTTGCTGAACTGTTGCCATGGCGAATCGAGCGGCGTTTCGTTGAACTTAAAAAGATCATCGATGGCCAAACGCTGGAAGATGTTTCAACACTCCGCTTCGCGTCAATGAGCGGCAAAAAAACATTGTCGCAACTGTTGTACCGGGAATTCGACCTCTGTAGTTTTCTCGGGAGTTCGCCGGTTAACTCGGTGTTTGCCACAGCCAATGACGATAAAGCCGCCAATGCAGTGCTAAAACTTGCCGATGGCAAAAGTTGCAGTGTGGAATGCTCCGCCTTGCTACCCGAAAATGCCGAAGATATTGACCGCCACGAAATTATTGCCCGTCGCGGTGTCGCCTGCGATCGGGTAGTTGATACCCAGGTACCGCAGTCGTCTATCTATATGTTTACCAAAGATCGCGAAAAGCGTTATACCGATACCGATGCCGAACTTTTCGGGTTTGAAAACGAAGCAGTAATTTTAATTCGGGCAGCGTTCGAATTGCTTGCGCATCCGGAATTGATACCAGTATGGAACAAGGCAAGCGAAAGAGTTGCAACCATCACCACTGCCGCGTTGAATTCCGACAAAAACGGAACTCCGGCAGTTTTCGAGGAGGAATCAGCATGAAACCAGTAAAAATCGCCATGATGTCATTGACCCACGGACACACCCGCAAATACTATCAGACCTTGCGGGAAAATGCCAAACTCGACTGGGTCGCGTCCTGTGCCGAAGATCAACACGCCAAAGAGGTTTACGAACTTTACGATAACGGTGTGCCCTGCTATCTGGATATTGAAGAGATGTTTGCCATGCATCCCGATATCGAAGCGGTGGTACTCGCCTCCGCCAATAATCGCCACCTGGAACAAGTCAAAGATTGCGCCAGGCGCGGCGTTCACATTCTCTCCATGAAAATTCCTACGTTCGACATGGATGAGTATGATGAAATGATTCGCGTGGTCGAAGAAGCCGGTATCGTCTGTCAGGTTGAACTCGAAATGCACTACAATCCGGTGGTGCACCGTCTGAAAAAACTGCTTGCCGAAGGTGCCATCGGACGCATCATCTCCTTTCAGGCCACCAATATTACGCTTTCGCCCGTCTGGGCTTTCCCCTGGCAGGGCGTACCCGAAGAAAGCTACGGCAAACGGGTACCGCTCCGCGATGGCGACCACCGCTTCCGCGGCGGCGCGCTGTGCGACCACCCGCATGTTTTTGATATGATCCGACATCTGACCGGTTCGGATTTCGACTATGTCTACTCGGAAGTCGCCCCCAATCTGCGTCCGGAACTGGAAGTAGAAGACATGTTGCTGGTCAACGGCAAGATGAGCGATGGCACAACATTCT
>JAGYNC010000106.1 GCA_018400135.1 Victivallaceae bacterium | reverse complement strand
AGTGAGCGATTACATAATTTTGTATTTTTTATAACAGGATGGCAGGTCTGACGAGTTGTGTCTCTGGCATATAGAGTGGGGACACACCGTTGCAGCGAAATTTGCATAAGGTTATAGAGATGTGGAGTAACCGATCATGGTGCGTACTATGGAACGAATCAAGGGGAAAAGTGTCCGGTTGTTTGACATGATTATTGACGCCGGCTGTTCGTTTCCATGTCCGGCTTGTGGCGACAGACTAGGAAATGAACGCAACGTGTTTTGTTCATCGTGCCTGGATAATTTATTGTTGATTCGTCCGCCGCGTTGTCCCGGCTGCGGCGGCAATCTTGACGGTGTGCTGCAGTATTGTTCGCGCTGTATGCAATTCGAGAAACGTCCCTGGCGTGGCGCACTGGCGCTATTCGAGCTACGCGGAACTGGAAGGCATCTGGTACATCGTTTTAAGTTTCGGGATGCGCCCGGACTTGCCCGTCCGTTTGCGGCGCTGGCCGAGCAATTATTGATAGAGAGCAATTTTTCGATAGACTTAATCGTACCAGTGCCACTGCATTGGAGTAGGCGTTGGTCACGCGGCTACAACCAGGCGGGGTTGTTGTGTAATGAACTTTCTCGTCGTGTCGGTGTTCCCGATTATCCAGTGTTGCGGCGCGTTAAGCGTACCCGGCAGCAATCCACCCTGACCCGGGAACAACGTCTGAAAAATTTGGATGGCGCCTTTGCCGTTAAGCCGGGGGTTTCACTTGGAGGGAAGTCGTTGTTATTGGTGGATGATGTTATCACTACCGGCGTCACGCTTGGTGCCGCCACAACAACTTTACTGGAAAACGGCGCTGATGCTGTCTATATTCTGGTTATCGGTCGTCGCTGAATTGTGGCTTGCGACAAGAAAATAAAATTATATCAAACGAGCTGTACTTTATTCGGTTGATTAAAAATACGTTGAGTTTGCCTGTTAACTATCTTATCATGAAAGTATAACTATGAAACGATTTACAGACACACATTCCCGGGAATATGCCGCCGCTTTAGATTTGTCGGGACGAGAAGCCGGCTTCGCGTTGGTAGATTGCGAACAACAAGATGTTGCGATAAAAGCATTTTGTCCTGTTTCCGGACGAGGTTCGCCCAATCTGTTGTCATGGCTGGAGGAACTGCTTGATCAAAAGGACGTTGAATTATCGCAGATCATCCGCTGGACAGTTGGCTCGGGGCCCGGCAGTTTTACCGGCATGCGCATGGCTGCCGCGCTGGTTGGGGGATTAACCTATGGCAAAAATATTGCTGTCCGCTGTGTGCCGACCGCATTGGCCCTGGCTGCGGTAGTGAAAATGGCAACGCGAACGCGTGTGGCGGCGCTGTTTGACGGACGCAATCGGGAAATTTTGGTTTATAGTATGGAATATCAGGATGGGATAGTTGTTCCTGTCGGACACGAAGAAGTATTAAACGCGGAAAAAGCCGAAGCGTATTTTCCGTATGCCGGGTTTGATCACTACGTTGCGTTCGCTTATGATTTGCCGTCAATCAAAAAAATTGTACCACCGGAAATTGTTTCCACCATTATTGCGGTAGATCATCTGCCGGTTGAATATTTGGCATTTTATCAAGGCAAGAAGTATGACAACGATTTAACCGCGTTGGAATACATTCGTCCCGCAGTTTACCCGAAACAGACAGGGCGCCAGCGGCAGGAAAGGATTCCAGTGTTTTCCAAAGTTGCCTCAGGGCCAAGTAAAATATTTCAACGGTTTAACAAGTGAAGTAAAGTTATGAAAACATCTAAAACAAAAAACGCCGTCGGTTTCGGTAAAATACTGCTGATATCGATTGGGGCGTTGCTGGCAGTGTTGCTGATAACGGCAGTTATCGTAGGAGCCTTGGTTTTCGGCAAGGAGCATTTTTTTGAGACGCCTCTGCAACCGGGCGATATAGCCCTGCAGACCGGCATTGTCAACCGGATACTGCCGGATGCCCTGCAAAGTAATGATCCGAACGCAACCGCTCGAGTGAAACTGACTCCAGACGAAATTAACGCGCTTATACGCGTTGTATCCAACGCCGAAAATATCATGCAAATGTTTGGGATGCAAGGGAATCGCCGTGAAGAACCGGTTTCCGGCGCCAATTATCGGGCGGTGTACACGCAGGGAAAATTCTCTATTGATTACTCCGTTGACACAGATTGGTGGACCCCGTTTGGTTCGCACATCCTGATTCATACAGTTTTTGTGCCAACCCTGCGAGAACAGAAAATCACGCTGCAACTTGATACACTGTATGTCGGCGGATTGCCGGTTATGGCTGGCGCTACGGAGCGCGCGCTTGAACCGGCGCTCGCCAGGCTTCTTAAAAATGAAGACATGGAACAATTGCACGAAATTGTTCATGAGCTGTATATTGATCAGCAACACAATCTGGTAATTGTTTACTATCCGACAAAATTAAAGGATTTCCTGTTGTCTGAAGTCATTTCAAGAATAACACGCCAATAACTCACATTTCGGAATTCCGAAATGTGAGTAAGGATTTTACAGAGTGAGGCACTGCGTTAATGATGACACAACGCAATTTGATACAACCCGAATTTGATCTTGACTCCACTTACGAACAGACGGATACTACCGGATACGATACGTGGAGCAAA
The DNA here is from genome assembly GCA_018400135.1 of Victivallaceae bacterium. Lineage (GTDB taxonomy): Bacteria > Verrucomicrobiota > Lentisphaeria > Victivallales > Victivallaceae > M55B135. The sequence continues at coordinate 6,279 of JAGYNC010000106.1, read as the reverse complement.
ACGCAACGGCGCAAATACGAAGAGGTCGCCAGTGTCTGGCATTTGCCGCTTCACCGCAGAGTGCGGGTGAAACTCAAATGGCGGCCGGACGAATTGGAGGGCGTATTGGTCCTTCAGAAGTTTCCGGAACGGTTATCCTCGCGGTTACCGCTGAAATTGCGCGTGGACGGCTTCGATTTCGACAGCACCGAAATCGAAAGTTGTTGCCGGATAAAGTAGTGTTTCAGGGTATTCCAAAATTTTGCGACAGGGAAAAGTCAGAAGAGAACAAGGCGGAGATACCACAAAAATTTTAAGCCACGGATGATATAGATGGAAAAATTGCAATTCAGTTCAGGCAATAAATCGCTTGATCGGGTGCTTGGCGGTATCCGTCCGGGCGATAACTGTGTCTGGCAAGTGGATGATATTGCGAATTATCATTATCTGGTAAATGCTTTTGTCGGCCAGGCGGTGGCCGAGGGGAAAAAAGTTATCTATTTTCGTTTTGGTCAGCATCCACCGATGGTGTCAACGGAAGAGCCGGTTGATGTTTACAAATTTCGCCCTGAAGACGGGTTTGAAAACTTTCTCTCAAATATTCTGGATACCGTTGACCATTACGGTGTTGGCGCTTGTTATGTATTTGATTCTCTTTCTGATCTGGCGGTTGATTGGAACAGTGACCGCATGTTGGGCTGTTTTTTCTTGCTGGTTTGTCCTCATCTTTTCACACTCTCTACTGTAGCTTATTTTGTATTGCTGCGCAACCATCACGGGCCGTTGGCGCTTGACGTTATTCACGGCACCGCGCAGATTGTAGCGGAAGTCTACGCAAGTAAAAAACACCTCTATGTTCAACCGATCAGGGTCAAGGATCGCTATTCATCCACCATGTACATGCTGCATATCTGTCGGGATGACGTTTTTACCCCGGAAACACGAAGTTATGTTGTTTCCAAAATTTTAGGAGAAGCCGAACAGCCCTGGCTGGATTTCAATATTGACCGCCCGGGTATCTGGACTAACATTTTTATTACCGCCAAACGGCTGTCGGAATACCTCAAACGAAACGGCGATGGAGTGCCGCCACCGGATGTTGATGAAGAACAACTACGGCACAAGCTGATAAAAATGATTATTAGCCATGAGGAATCGGTTTTTGAACTCAGTTGTCGCTACTTTTCGCTGAATGACCTGCTTGATATTGCCAAACGCATGATAGGAACAGGACTTATTGGCGGCAAATCGGTTGGCATGCTTCTGGCTCATGCTATTATCACTAAAGACGCGCCGGGAAAATGGAACGAAAAACTGGAATCCAATGACTCTTTTTTTATCGGTTCGGATATTTTTTATACCTATATCATTCAAAATGACTGCTGGCGGGGATTGCGTCAGACCAAAAAAAGTAACGGTGATTTTTCTCAGGCGGAGGGGATCAAACAGAAAATACTTCAGGGGAGTTTTGCCAGAGATATTGAGGAAAAATTCAAGGATATTCTAAATTATTTCGGACAAAGTCCGATAATTGTTCGTTCCAGCAGCATGTTGGAAGATGCCTATGGCAACGCGTTTTCCGGGAAATATGAGAGTTATTTCTGCGTCAATCAGGGGCCTCCAGAAGAACGTTTCGACAAGCTCATTATGGCGATCAAAAAGGTTTATGCCAGCACTATGAATCTTGACGCGTTGGCCTATCGACATCACCGGGGATTACTCCAAAAAGAAGAACGCATGGCGATCCTGATTCAGCGGGTTTCCGGTAATTTCCACAAGTCCTCGTATTTTCCGCAAATTGCCGGAGTAGGATACTCTTTTAATCCATTTGTCTGGAATAAAAAAATCGACCCGGAACAGGGTGTTTTGCGACTGGTTTTTGGTTTGGGGACTCGCGCGGTGGATCAAACCGGTGATGATCATGCCAGAATTATTGCTGTCAACCAACCCCGGTTGCGTCCGGAGACCAATCCGGAACAGATCGTCAAGTATAGCCAACGCATTGTTGATATTCTTGATGTGCGTGAAAACCAATGGAAATCGGTATCATTCAGAGAAATCGGCGCACGCGAAAAAATTCCCGCCTTTGAGCTTTTTGCCACTATGGAAAGAGCGTTGCTGGAACGCGCGCGAAACATGAAAATGCACAACATTTTTCCTTGGGTACTCGCTTTTGACGGCCTATTGGAAAAAACTGCTTTTGTCAAAGACATGGGAGAAATTTTGCAAACTCTCGAACGCGCCTACCGCCACCCCGTTGACATTGAATTTACCGCAAATTTTGCCAATGAGTCAGACTATCGGATAAACATCGTTCAATGTCGTCCATTTCACGGTGTTGGAGACAAGCGACAATTGCCGGCTCCGGAAATTATCGGCAGCGAAAACATTATTCTGAAAACTACCAATCATTTGCTCGGACAAAGCAAAGCGGAACAGATTGACCGGATAATTTACGTGGTTCCGGAAGCATATAGTGACATGTCGACACAGGATAAATACGCGATAGCCAGATTGATAGGAGAAGTTACAAATACTCCCGCCGAAAAGAAGATCAACCACCTGTTGATCGGGCCCGGCCGCTGGGGAACTGCCATGCCTGAATTGGGTGTGCCGGTAACATTTAACGAAATTAAGAACGTTGCCGTGCTCTGCGAGCTGGTGACCATGCATGAAAACCTAAGTCCGGATATTTCACTCGGAACTCACTTTTTTAACGATCTGGTTGAAATGCAAATTATGTATATGGCAATGAACCTGCGCGGGCCGGAAAATGTTCTCAATCTGGTGCTACTTAACAACGCCGTAAATCTGCTGACAACATTTTTCCCAAAAGCCAGAAATTATAAAAAAGCGATTAAAGTATTGGACGCGAATGCACTGAGAAGAGGATTTTTATGTCGTATTCATGCGGATACGCTCAAACATCAGGGCATGGTGTTCTTACAACCAGTTGAAAATCTCGAAGGAAAATAAAAAAACAATGAAACCATTTTCTCTATTGGTAAAACCAGCGTCATGGCGATGCAATTTGCGTTGCCGTTATTGTTTTTATTTGAAGAAAGAAGGAGTTTACGATTCTGCCAAATCTCCACTTTACATGTCCGATGAAGTCCTGAAGACGATGCTGGAAAAATTCATGCGTATTGATCTGCCGGTACATGGGATCGGCTGGCAGGGCGGTGAACCCACGCTGATGGGACTGGATTTTTTCAAACGCGCGGTGCACTATCAGCAGAAATTTGGCAGTTCCGGGAAGGTGGTATCTAACGGCCTGCAAACCAATGGCACATTGCTTGATGATACCTGGTGCCGATTCCTGAAAGAGTACAATTTTCTGGTGGGACTCAGTATCGACGGGCCGCCTGAAATTCACGACATTAATCGACTGACTCCGGACGGACGCGGCAGCCACCGCCTGGTAATGCGCGGGCTGGAAGCGTTGCAGCGCAACCAGGTTGAATTTAATGTTTTGACTTTGGTTAATCAAAGCAACCAGGATCATCCGCTGCTTATTTATAACTATCTCAAGGAACTTGGTGTCAATTATCAACAATACATTGAATGTGTCGAGTTCGGGCCGGATGGCGAACTGTCGCCGTTCGCGGTTGATCCAATCAAATGGGGCGAGTTCCTCTGTGCCATCTTTGACGAATGGTATGAACACGATGTTCGCAGAATTTCCATCCGTCTGTTTGATTCCATTTTGACCAGATTGGTTGATAATTACACGAATGTGTGCGCCATGGGAAGTGATTGCCGTCAATACTTTGTAGTGGAACACAATGGCGATGTCTATCCGTGTGATTTCTTTGTCGAACCTGAACTGCGCCTCGGCAATATCATGCAGGACAACTGGGAAAAACTGGCCGGAGCTGAAAGTTATCGGGAGTTCGGGAAGCGAAAGCAACAATGGAATGAAGAATGCACTACCTGTCAATATCTCATGTTATGTGCGGGCTGTTGTCCCAAGAATCGCCCATCCCGAGGCAAAGACCCGACCCGGTTGAGTGTTCTATGTCCAGGTTGGAAAATTTTTTATCAGCACGCACTCCCGCGTTTGCAACTCCTGGCTGAATTCATCCGGAAAGAGCGTATTCAAGCGATGCCCGTTGCCCCGCCCCCAATCCCGAAAAGAGGTGGCAGTACCAAAATTGGCCGTAATGCGCCTTGTCCTTGCGGTAGTGGCAAAAAGTACAAAAAATGCTGTGGCGCCTAGTGCTCTGTAAAGCGCAACAATGTTTTTGCAAAAAAAACAAAAACTGGTGCGCCAGAATAGTGCGCTGATTACGGACAATTTGTAAATTCAAATCGAGTGTGGATATTCTCTTCAAGCGGTATTATATTAACTCTCAGGTTTTGATAATTTATAACAAGAGATTGGTATCATGTTGAAAATAATGTTGACTGGCAAAATTCACACTGCCAGAATTACCTCCTGCGAATTGGATTATGAAGGCAGTCTGGAAGTTGATACAGAGTTGCTGCAGACGGCGGGAATCCTTCCTTATGAAAAAATTCTGGTAGTGAATCGTAACAACGGCGAACGCCTTGAAACTTATGCTATTCCCGGCCCTGCAGGCAGTAAGGTTTTTTGTCTGAACGGACCAGCGGCCCACAAAGGAGCGGTTGGCAACGTGATAACCATCATGGCATTTTCATTGGTGAACGAGAGTGAGGCAAAGCAATTGAAACCTAAAGTTATTGTCCTTAATGCGGACAATAACATTATTGAACGCAAAGGCAGCGCCTGAAATTGATTTTTGTCATATTATTAGCTTTTTTCAGGCGGAGTTTGTAATTCAGTGTTTCAAAAGCAAAATATCCAATTTATCACGGATTCAGGTTATGGATAAACACTATCAGGTCAAGGGGCAGATTGTTACCGAGTTTGCCATCATGCTGACGATGTGCGCGATAATCGCGATAACCTTGTTGGTTTTTTTTTATTACTTTTCCGAGTACGGCTGGAAAATGCTCCAACTTGTCGGGATTGATTATCCTTGAAATTGAGCTATCTTAGGATGCTTTGCGTCCGTCATAGTAAATTTGGAGCGTGACGGCTATTTATTGACGCGGGCAGAGTTTTATCCTGGCTTTTCGTTCTGAAGATAAACTTTTTGAAACCGGAGGGTTGTAAATGAAAGGGAAATTCAAAAAACAAAAGGGACAAGCGGTAGTCGAATACATCATTATTATCGTTATTGTGGCACTGGCCGCATTCATTGTCCTGGGTGCTTTCAGTGATCGTCTGCGAACCATGATTGCTGGGGCCACCAGTACGCTCGGCGGTGAAGCCGATGTCAGCGAAAGCTCTGTTGACATAGCCAGAGAAATGGACGAAGATGGTCTGGAAGCAAATTAATTAGAGCTTATGATAACAAAAATATGGGAAAAATATTCCGGAGGCAGTGATGCCATGAAAAAAGTCAGCCTGACTTTTTATGGCACAGTGGAGACAGTGGCCAGAGCAGCCGTCCTGATTTGTCCCGGAGGCGGCTATGCGTCTGTTTCGCCGCGCGAAGGAGACGCGATTGCTAAGTGGTTAAATGCTATAGGCATTGCTGCTTTTGTCCTGGATTACCGGGTGGCACCGGAGCGGTTTCCGGCTCCGTTTGAAGATTGCTCGAGGTCTCTGCGTTACATCCGCGCTCAAGCGGAAACTTATAACATTGATCCGAAAAAAATAGGAATAATGGGTTTTTCTGCTGGTGGACATCTGGCGGCTACACTTTGCTGCCATTTTAATGAAGATCGAAAGTTATTGCATGATGAAATTGACAATATTTCAGCTCGTCCCGCGTTATCTATTTTAGCCTATCCGGTAATTGCATGGAATGAGTCTTATACTCACCAGGGTTCTTTCTCTAATCTGCTGGGCGGCCAACCTGCTCCTGAGCTGGGACGCTATCTGAGTCTGGAGAAGAATGTTCGCCCCGCCACCCCTCCTACCTTTCTCTGGCACACGGCTGATGACACCAGCGTTCCGGTTGCCAATACCTACATGTACGCGGCGGCCCTGGGGGCACAGGGGATTCCGCACGAAGCACACATTTTTCAAAGCGGCCCGCATGGCTTGGCCAACGGCATTACCAACTCCGTTTATTATGACTCCGTTTCCAATTGGCGTGGCCTCTGCGAACAGTGGCTGAGAAGGCAGGAATTTTAAAGTGGATGACAGTATCTGGCATATTTACATTGGCCTGAACAAAAAAAGCTGGTGCGCCGGAATGGCGCACTTTTAATTAGTGCCGACGAAAAAAGCCTTTTTCGTTCAGGCACTAATTATTGGGGAGACCA
>JAGYNC010000105.1 GCA_018400135.1 Victivallaceae bacterium | reverse complement strand
AAATCCTTTTTTTTGGGGGTGAAATATCCGGAACTTGCCAGGCACCCCACCGGCGCGCAGCGTCTTTAGAGTGACGGCGGCTTGACGCCGCTTTGACTTAGATGCGGCGTCGCGCCAGCGGGGTAATTATTTTATCCAGACGCGCTGCCCTATTTTCCCATGTGGAGTTTTTCGATTAAACAATAACGTTCTGCGCCCGATCAGGAAACCACAGAAAAGATGATATGTACAGGCATCGAAACAGAGTAAGACACCGGAATGGAAGTCAGTGACGGTAATAAAATGTCAAGCTCAATCCCTGGGGAAAGCCGAAACTCGTATTCTGTCGCTTGCATTTTTGGACATGCCACGCATAATTTACCTTTAACGAAAAAGGTGTTGGTAATGAGCATAACTACTTGAAGGATTTGCTCTCGTTTTTCTCCAAAAGGGTACCGTTACTGAGAATGTTTATTTGAAGTAAAATAGAACACAAGAAGAAAATAAATGAACAAGCTGTACAACGAATACCAGGAATTGGCATTAAACGTTCTAAAGCCGTCCAAGAGAGAACTGGAACATGGGCTGGAACTCCATAAAAACGCTCTGGTATGGGATGCTTACGGCTTTACGCCCTACGCGGTTCCGGATCTCGATGCCGTACTCAAACTGTTTGAAGCCGGTGCCGGACGTGATGAATTTACCGACTTTCGTGAAAATCAAATAGTGGAAGCTCTAAAAAGGCCGGGAATGCCAGAAGCTTATCGCGAAGTATGGGAAACCTCCGGCGTCGACTGCATTTTTCTAAACTCGGGAATAGAAGGCAATAATATTGAACAACTTATCAAACGTTTAGCGCGTTCGACCTACATGTGCGACCGATATCCGGAAGTATTTACTCGTGCCGCCTTTCCTGAACAAGTGGTTACGGCGCACGATAACGGAAAACATTCGCTATATTTGACGACTAACGGCGTGCCGCTGCCGCAACAGATCGAATCTGTTGAGAGTGCTCTCTACTATCTGACCGTATTTTTCCAGCTGGGCGTTCGAATGATGCACCTGACCTACAACCGGCGCAACCTTATCGGAGATGGCTGTGCGGAACCTTCAGATGCCGGTTTGAGTGGTTTTGGTCGTCAAATTATCGACGAAATGAATCGTATTGGCGTAATCCCGGACGTTGCTCACAGCGGGTTGCGAACCAGCTTTGAAGCGGCTCAATATTCAAAATCACCAGTTGTGGCCAGCCATACAGTGGCCGGAGCGTTGAGTTCACATTACCGAGCTAAAAATGATGAAGTCATCCGCGAAATTGTCAAATCCGGCGGTTATGTCGGTATCTGCTGCTATCCGGTTTTTTTTAGGGGTACAGGCATGATTGACAGTTTTCTCGACCACATTGATTATGTGGCGGAAAGCTTCGGGACTGACGCCGTTGCCATCGGTTCCGACAATGGCAGTTGCACCGATATCGTCGATCACAGTAAAATGGACGGCATAATAAGACGCCCCATCTTCGAGCAATACTGGACTCCGGCCTGCGCCCCGTTTGAAATGACCAAAGAGATGTTTGCCACAGTAGCCTGGACTAACTGGCCACTTTTTACCGTAGGTCTGGTGCAACGCGGTTATTCTGACGATGACATCCGCAAAATAATCGGCGGCAATGTCCTGCGAGTGTGCAGGAAAACGTTGGAACTGGCCAACCGGAACAGTGATAAGGAAAGGTAGGTATTATCAAAAAGTTACCTACTTGACTATTCCAACATTAACGATACCTTTAACGAAAAAGGTGATGGCGATGAGCATGACGATAAAAGATATAGCCAAACGCGCAGGTGTTTCTTCTCAAGCCGTTTCTCTGGTACTGAACGAAAAGGCGGAAGGCCAAATTTCAACAGCAAACAAAGAACGTATCTTGAATATTGTTCGAGCCACCGGTTTTCGGCGCAATATCAACGCCAGCCGCGTACGTCGTTCCTGTTGCGAAACTCTTACTCTAGTTATTGACAATACGTTCCCTGTTTGCGAATATCGTGATTTCATATCGCCGGGGAACAGTTCTTTCGTTATCCAGGGGATTGTTGAAGGGGCGTTGGAACTGGGATTTGATGTCAAAATAGTATCCCTGAGCACAACAGACGGCGATATTCGGGAAAAATTACTATCGCATATTGGGGAACCATATTCCAGCGGCGTCATTTTCAATGGTCTATATCATAACCTTGAATTATATAAAGCCATCGAAGATTGTGGAGTTCCACATATTACAGTAAAAACTCACACTTCCTCCCGTCATCCTACAGTGAGTCCGGTGGTTATTCCCGATCCGGTCAATGCAATAACAGAAATAGTCCGCGGCTTGATAGCGTTAGGACATAAGAAAATAGGCTATAGCGCGCATTGCGGGATAGAAGAGTCCTACATCCCACAACGTTTTCAAGGTTATGAGCAGGAAATGCGACGGGCTGGACTCTACGATCGTGAATTGCTTTTTATCGTGCCCACGGCTTCAGCTATTCGCAAGCTGGTTGCCGCTGGTGATTTGAGAGAACGCTTTTCCGCACTTCTCTGCATGAATGACAAAATGGCTTGGCTCTGGAAAGAAGAACTGGAATATAGCGGCTATTCCGTTCCTGGTGATTTTGATATTATTGGTTATGACAACGATCCCCTTTTCCCAGAATTTGTTTCTGTCGATCTGAAGGCTTATGAATGTGGCAAAACTGCTGCGCAAAATCTTATTCAGGGCATAAAGGAAAAGCTTACACCACAAGATGCTTTACTGGAAGCCAAGGCTGTCCGGCTTGATAAATTGAACAAAGATTCTTGCAAAACAAGGAAATAGGAAAATGGATGCTAATCGGAAATTCAAAGAATTCACGCTTGTGGAGCTTCTCGTTGTAATCGCGATCATAGCAATCCTAGCCTCAATGCTGCTTCCTGCACTTCATAAAGCAAAAGATAAAGCAAAAAGCATTGCCTGCGTAAACAACCTAAAAAACGTGGGCCTTGTTACAGCAACCTATGCTGACGACTTCGAATACTTGGTTCCATCCTGGCGTGAACCATCATGGTTATGGCACACTATTTATGAAGATGTGGGATATCTCGAAAAAAATGCCCACAAAGATCATCAAAGCATCATTTACTGTCCGTCCGCGCGACCTCACAATGAATATACTTTTGCCTCAGATTACAGTCCTAATCACCACGTCATGTGGAATTATCGGCGAACTAGCAGCACACACTGGTATGAAGGACACACCCGCTGGACAAAACAGTCGAACATTGCCAGATACTGCAGCGTGCATTATACCGGCGTCAAAACTCCCAGTAAGAGGACTTTATTTCTTGACTCCAGAGGAAGCCCTGATTATTCCATCAGACATATACTGCGTTTTCGCCATACGGGATATCTTAATGCGCTTTACGGTGATTTTCATGTTGAATCCACCAAAAATCCACTGCATTATCAAGAGGAGAGCGGATACTGTCCTATTACCGATTCGACTTGGGCATTTAATACATTGATGTGGTAATGAAATAGAAAACTTTACAATCATCCTTATGGTGGAAAATTTTTAAGACAGCCACCTGCTATAATGCCGCGGTCAATTAAACAGTTCCGTAAACTTAAACACACCAGAAAACAAACCGTCATCCCGCGATTAAAACCACGATTATTTTGTTTTCCTATCATACAGAGGTCACAATGCTTGACATCAGCGATTTTTTCCGTTTCCGGGACGGGGCGGACTGGACGCCAGCACTCATTAGAGCGCTTAACACCGCAGGAAACGGGGTGTTTTTTCCGGCGGGCACTTATCATTTTTATCCCACGCACCTTGACCGCGAGTATTGTTTTTTTTCCAACAACGACGAAGGCTTGAAGGCAATCGTTTTTAATATCCGCGACAGAGAAAATTTTACGATAGCCGGAGACGGGGCGGAATTTATTTTTCACGGACGGGTGGTTCCATTCAGATGCAGAAATATCAAGAAATTGACAGTTTCCGGAATCAATATCGACTTCGAGCAGTCCTTTGTTGTCCGGGCCACGGTTACGGATGTTTCCCAGGGAACCATGACTCTGGCTTTTCCCGATGAACAGTTTTATCGCATTATAAACCAGAAAATCTGTTTTATCGACGACGAGTACAAATTCATTTCCAACCGCATTCCATTTATGGCGTATGATCTCGAACGGCGTGAACCGCTTGCCGATGGTGCTGCCGGGAGCTGTTCCTTAGAGGCTGTTGAAATCGAAAAGGGACTGGTGCAATTTAGTAATTTCACCAATCCTCCCGCCGTTGGCGATACCCTGATCATGAAGCCGGAACCTAGGCTTTGTCCGGGTATAGTCCTGGAAGAATGTACGGATGTTGACCTGAGAGAACTGAACATATACCATTGTGGCGGAATGGCGATACTCGCCCAGAATAGCTGCGATCTGTGCCTTGAAAAGGTGGTTGTATCGCTCAGAGAAGGAAGTTCAAGACTGGTTTCCGCCGCGGATGACGCTGCTCATTTTGTGCAATGCTCCGGTTTTATAAAACTGTTCGACTGTCGTTTTGAAAATCAGAAGGATGATGCTGTTAACATACATGGCATTTATCAGACTTATATCAACCGGCTGGGGCATTTGCTTTGTACTAACCATTATCAGCAACTTGGAATCGATACAGTTCGTCCCGGAGAAACCCTAATATTTGGTGATGTGCCAGTAAAAATCAAAGAGGTGATTAAGGCGAATAAGCAACACACGTTCATTGTTCCGGAATTGCCGATCCCGGATACTGTAACTTCAGGGACGTCAGTGCTTAATGCCGACCGCCAACCTAACGTCCATATTCGTGACTGTGTATTCAGGAACAACTGTCCCCGTGGGGTCCTGGTCAGTTCGGGGGGAAAAGTATTGATCGAAAAGAATTATTTCCACACACCCGGAGCCGCGGTATCCATAGCCGGAGATGACATATTCTGGTATGAATCGGGACCGGTGCGGTCCGTTCACATCAGGGAAAATCATTTCGATAACTGCCTGTATCATAGCTCCTGCCGCAGAAAAGCTGTAATCGACATTCACCCGGAGATCAGTTCAGCGCAATCTTGTTACCATCGTAACATCCTAATTGACAATAACTGTTTTAGTGATTCGCATCGTCGTCAGGTTTATGCCGAAAACACCGACAATATAGCTTTCATCAATAACAACTGGACGTTAAACGGTAAGTATCGGGATACGGCGTCTTCCTGCCCCGTGTATTTTTTCAACTGTACACGGGCAAGGGTGAAAAATAACTTTTACGAACCACCGATACCTATTTCCTCCATAAAGGATAAATCAAATATCCAATCTCTGCAAAAGCTTTGAAAATCCTATTTCCGGAAGGTCAATTTAGGAAATACCATGTTCAAATATTTTTTTATTTTCAGCGTTATGTTTTTTATCATGCACGCGGGGGCCTTTGATTTACTCAATCCCGGCTTCGAAAATTCCCGTAAGAGCCATGAAGGGTACAACGGCTGGTTCTTTTCGTCCGCGGATTCCTCGGCTTTGGATACCGTCACCGTTCACAGCGGCGACTTTTCACTAAAACTGATGCGTAACGATTCAACCCCACACCAAGAAAATCGGTACTGGAACGATCATGCCTTCGTTCTTCAGCCGCTGAAAAATGTTAGACCGGATACGATATACACCGTCAAGGGATTTTTCAGGACCGAAATGCGAAGAGGCGAGGCTGGTTTTGGAATCCGTTATATCTGCAAGAAAATGAAATTACCCGATTGGCAGCCGATAAAATTCATGCCCCTTACCGGTTCCCGTGACTGGACTGAATTGTTTTTCACTTTCAGGACTCCAAAGGATATTGAAAGTTTGCGTATCTTTGCTGGAGCTGAAAATTTCCGGGGAAAAATCTGGATTGATGACTTCAGCTTTGAGGAAGGCGCGGCGTTACCACAAATCCCAGCGGCCACGGACTGGAACAGCGCCTTAATTCTCAAGGATTTCATTCCGACCGGGGACATAGCTCACGAACGCCAACCGGCTGAAATTCAAACCGAAGTGGCGCTTTTGTCTCCCGGACATGAATTGTGGATCAGAGGTACATGCTTCGAGCCCCGCATGAACACACTGCAGGCGTCTGTTTCAGGTAAATCCAATGGCGTTTTCGCGGATGACTGTGTTGAAATTTTCATCGATTCTCCCCGAAGCGGTTCCAGTTATTATCAATTTGCCGTTAATGCCAATGGTGCTTATTACGACGGACAGACGGGTGATGGAAAGTGGGACTGTCCGAAGTTGAAGATAAAGGCGCAAAAACACGCTGATTCCTGGAACTTCGAGTTAAAGATACCTTACACCTCGCTGGGTTACGGTCCGGTTGAAGCCGAAGTCGGTGATAAGCAGATTGGTTTCGCGGTATTCCGCACCCGTCGTGCCAGCGGTACACGAGAAACCTCTAGCTGGCAAATCTGGCCGCAAAAGCTATTTGGTACTCCGGCGAATTTTCAAGCCATAGTGGCTGGCGTGAAAAATGGAGGGGGAGTATACAGTTATTTATGGCACGGTTACACAGGTTGTGATTTGCGTCCCGCTCTGGCCTGGCAGACCCTCGATCCGCTGTATGAGGAATTGATGACCGACGAACCAATGCACAAAGAGGGGATCGCTATTGGTTCGTGTTCTTTTGGACGCATAATGAGTTCGGTTTCTCCCGGTCGCCGAGCATTCTGCCTTCAGCACGGCATGCGGCTCCACTATGATGAAATGGCAGCTCTGGCAAAAAGAATGAAACTGGCTGTTTATGCGACTTCCGGTCCCAGACAAGCAACGTTCGGCAGTAATCGTGTAGAGAGCTTGCTCTATCGGCTGTTGGAAAAGTATCAACTTCCGGCTTCGGTCAACCCGTATCTGCAATATGCCGGAGCTAATCGTGGTTACCGTTTCGTCCCCGATGCTCCGTCAATCAGGCATCACGAAACCACCTGGTTTTATCCGGATTCGGAGGTCAAAAAAAGCTATGCTTCGCATGTTCAGGCTATGCTAACTGACAACAAAGATAAGATTCAACATATTGTTCTGGGGCACGAAGGGCGTCGTCTCTATTTTCAACAACTCTATGATTGTATCCGCGGCGCTTATATGCAGCGGAATCCAGAACGCTGGATAAATTTTGAGAAAGAAGCAAAAAAGAAGTACGGTTCGGATAAAATCGGTTTTCCAAAATCCTTTGCCGAAGCCAAGCCGCTGGAGCGAATGGTGTATCAACTGTTTGTGCTTGACGAAGTGAATCGCGGAATGTTTGAATTGTCCCAAAATTTACGCAAGATCAAACCGGATGTCGTGCTGGTATCGGAATTGACTCCCAACGGTTTAAGTCCTGATATGTATGAGCTTTATCCAGGAACATATGATTATGTAACCCAGCAGATGGACTGGGGCTTCGGCGCCAACCGTCAAAGTGTGGCGTACAACTGTAAAGTATTAACTGATCTTTCTGGGACGCCGGTTCGCGGTGGACCGCATATCGAACATTATTTTGTTTCGCTGAACCCGGAGGAAGTAAATGAGGTGCTTTCCAGCGTATTCCGGGTTGGCGGAGAGGCGTTGCAGTTATGGTTGTGCGACTGGTTCGGCAAAACGCTGAGCGATTTTTATGGAGCTCCGGAGCGTGTTCACGAAATCGCGAATATTTTTGAGCGTTATGCTGAAATGCGCAAATTAAGATTCCCGAAGGCGGATACGGCAGTACTTTATTATAATCCCGATCTGCTTGCCCGCGGCTGGTTCGGAACTGGTGGCATAAATATCGGACACGAGGAGATTTTTACTGTTTTGGGGCCTCGCGTTCGGTCGTGGTTCAAGTTCGTTAGCGAAATCAAGCTCCGCGACGGACGTGAAAAGCTTCAGAACTACAAGGCAGTTTACGATCCTGGGGCGATTTATCTTGATGACGACATGTTTAAACGCCTTACCGAGTATGTCAAGAACGGCGGAGTGCTGGTGGTCGGAAATCCGGCGTCGTATAGTTTAAACATTGATGGTTCGAAACGCGATGCCGCGCCTTTACTGGGAATTCGTCTTGCCGGGAAGCTACCCGCTCCGGGGGCGATTAACGTACCCGGTCAAAAACCTCTGCCGTCCGGAGATGCGTGTCGCGTGGAACCGGTTGGGGAGGTCCGAATCATCGGACGTTATGTTAATGGCGCCCCGGCCATTACTGAGCACATTTTAGGAAAAGGACAGGTCATTACCTTTGCCGCTTCACCGTTCAATTCTACGATTTATGCGGTAACGGCATGGCATGATTTTTTCCAGTCGCTGCAACAGGAACTGGGCTGTGCGGTGGACCATGATATCTGGCGTTTCCGTTTCCCGAGGGCCACGACTCCAGCTCCGGCACAGACTCCTGAAGGTTTGCAATGCCTGACCGGAAACTCCTGCTACTGGGTTTCAGATTGTCCTACGGAGGGGCCGAATGCAAAAGTCGCGTTTAACTATCGCTACGACCAAATGCCGGATTTGATAGAAGACCCACAATGCACCAAACTTATTGATCGCCGCAACTCGCTTTCAGCTGCGCCGTTGAGCCATATAAAAACGTTGGAAAAGAATATTGATCCCTGGGTGGCCGCATGGAAAAGTCCAGAACCGGCAACGCTTACATTTGAATTCGTTAAACCTGTCAGTGCTGCTATTTTGAAAACGTGGGTGCACGGGGATATTCCCGAAGTGAAGGTCTTTGGCAAAGTCAATGGCACGCTAAAACAGCTGGCTGTCCTGCCACGCCGCGACTATGATGCAACCGACGTTCGCGAACTGACTTTGAAGTTTTCAGAAACGAAATCAGACACTTTTGTCTTACATTTAAACAAACGCCAGGGAGAATTCTTTCTGGCTGAAGTTGAATTATGGGGACAACCGTGAATTGCTGCTGATAATTTCTGAATTAACCAGACAGCGCCACTTATTCATAT
>JAGYNC010000104.1 GCA_018400135.1 Victivallaceae bacterium | reverse complement strand
CTCGATGAGCGCCGCTACCGCATTTTGCCGCATCTTGCCAAAAAGTACGATGCCATCTACGTTGCGCGTATTACTCCTTTTAAACGGCACGAATTGGCAAGCCAAATAAACTTGTTGCGACTTGTGGGAGATTATTCACCAGCAGAATCGGAGCACTTCCGTCATATCATGGCGCTGCTGCCGCATGCCGCCTGGAAACAGCGCGTCGCATCCAAACACATTTGCCGGGAGATGAATACCGCGCGTGTCGGGCTTTGCCTTTCTGCGGAAGAAGGTGCCATGTTCGTCAGTGCGGAGTATTTGTTGTGCGGGCTTCCAGTGGTATCTACCCGCAATCGCGGCGGTAGAGACACAATTTTCCCTTCCGAATTCGCAATGACGGTTGAAGACAATCCGGAGGCGGTCGCTAACGGAGTTGCTGAGATGATTCGCCGCAACGTCAACCCGCGTCAGGTTCGGGCCGCTATGTTGCAAGAGATGCAGCCGCAACGGGCAGTGTTTGTTGATTTAATCAATAAAATTGTTGGCGAAGATAAAGAGTTCGGGCAACGGTGGCCTGAGGTTTTTATCCATAAAATGGGGTTGCGTTGTCGCGTTCCGCTCCACATTCGCCTACGGCACGGGTTGAAATAGCGTAGAATTTTCTTCATACGATAAGGTTGTTTCATGGACGACAAGCTCGACAAATTGTTGCTGAAAAACACTTTCACCAATTACGCCTACCTGGCGGTGCGGATGGGGGCGGCAATTTTTCTGACCAGAATTATTTACCTTGGACTGGGAAATCAGTTTTACGGGTTTTGGTCGCTGCTATGGGCTATTTTCGGCTATTCATTGTTGCTGGATTTCGGGTTTGGCAAAACTGTGCAAAAATATACCGCAGAAGCAACTTTCACCGGCGATATGAACGACTACAGCAAGATTATTTCTGCAGTTTTTTTCAGTTACATGCTTATGTCTCTAGTAATTATCGCCGTAGCCGGTGTCATGGTTTTTTTCCTCGAAGATATCTTCACGATTGACATGGGAGACCAGCGCTGGTACCATCGTACCGTATTCATAGTTTTCGCTCTGGGAGTGGCAACGGTTTTTCCGTCGGGTATTTTTCCGGAAATGCTGGTAGGTATGAAAAAGCTCTATTTGCGCAATTACATTATGGTTTTCAACAAATTACTGGAGCTTCTCGGAATCTGGTTGATTTTTAAGTTCAACGGTTCGCTGTTGACGCTGGCGATTTTTTCCACAGTTCTCAACTTGTCCACCAATATCGTCATGTCTATCTGGGTGTTTCGTCTGATGCCGGGGTTACGTATCTCCATTCGTCTGTTTGACCGCAGGACACTGCGCAGTATCGCTGATTTTAGTTTGTTTGCTTATATGGTCACTATTGCCAACATGGTGATATTCCGCACCGACCGGATTCTACTGGGGATTATGGTTGGAATGGGTGGAGTGGCAGTCTATCAGCTCGGTACCAGAATCCCCGAAATTGTTCAATTCCTAACCACCCAGTTTCAGGAAAATCTTTCCCCGCTGGCGGCATCACTTTATAAGGCGGGAGATAAGGAGCGGCTGCGAACCATTATGTTGAGCAGTACGCGCCTGATCGTGTTTTTAACCACCTGTGTCTTTGTGGTTTTTGGTTGTCTAGCACGAGAAATAATGTTCGTTTGGTTAAACATAACTACTGAAAATATCATCTGGATTGCCTATGCCATGTTGTTGTCGGTCTATATTACAGTAGTTTTCCGCAGTGCAAGCGACCATTTTTTATTGATGACCGGACGACATCGGTTGGTGGCAACGCTTGCCATTTGTGAAAGTATCGCCAACTTAACGTTGTCGATTTTTCTGATTCGCCGATTCGGTGTAATCGGTGCCGCTCTTGGCACGTTGGCACCCAATCTGATTATCGGGCTGTGCATCGTTCTCCCGGTTGCTGCCCGCTATATTCATGTCGGAGTGGCAGAATATCTTTTACGGGTCTACCTGCCGGCATTTTTTATCAGCATCCCCAGCATCGGCTTTGTCTGGTGGATAACCGAAACTGTGCCTTTAGTAGAATGGACATTGCTTAAATTGGTTGCAGCGTCCATTAGCGCCGGCTTCATTTATCTGGTTGTTGGCTGGATACTCTACGTCCGCCCCGAAGATAAACCGCGTTTGCTGGCGTTAGTGCCATCATTTATTCCGCAAAAACTGGTCCTTTTTCTCGGCGGCAGACGGTAGCACAGACACTCCTGTCTATGTATTATTAGTAATTCGCAGGCAAGAGTGCCTGCGCTACATTCTCGCCAGTTGACGATCGTAATCACTATGGGAAATCAACAAAATCTAACTGTGGTGCGACATATTGTTTTTTCATAAATCACAACATGTCGTACAATATATGTTGGAAAGACGATTCATGAAGAGAATAATCATCCTGATAATGCTTCTCGGTTGGCTACCCGTTTCTGCCCTCGGCGATGCCGAAAATGAAAAAGTGGACACCTCTGTGAAAAAGCCCGAATTGGTCATGCCCGAACAGGTACGGGCCTTTCTCACGATGAAGCTTGGCCTGTCATCAACTGGCACAATTAAAGTGATTGGTAAATATCACCTTACTGATGACTGTAACCTGGGCAAGAAGTCGGATGAAGTCCTGCATGTCATTCAACAGGATCTGTTCGGTGATCGCCTGTTCTGGTCCTGTCTCGTCAATTTGACACAAGAAAGAATTCAGGTTCTATATCGCTGTCAGGAACCTGATGACTCTGGAACGATAATTGCAATCAAAAAAGAGAAATGAATTCCCGTTGACATAAATCAAACATGTGTTAAGTTGTATTACAAAACAATACAACAAAAGGAATGAAATATGAGTGTTGCACTTTCAGTGAGGTTGCCGGAAAGGCTGGCGAAAGAACTTAATAATGTTGCGTCGATGACGGAAAGGCCAAAATCTTTTCTTGTACAAAAGGCTCTCGAAAGTTATTTGCAAGACCAAGCGGATCTGCAAATAGGTCTTGACAGGTTGCGGGATACTTCTGATCCCGTAATATCAATTGAAGAGATAAGGAAAGAAATTGGCTTATAATATTACATTCAAGAAGTCAGTCTCGAAAGATCTGAAGAAAATAGATTCCCGTGAAGCAGACCGGATACTGAAGAAATTAAGTTCAGACCTTGCAGTAAGTGCCGATCAATGCCCGGAATTACAAGGGCAATTTGCCGGACTGAGGAAATACAGGGTCGGGGATTATCGTGTTATTTACGCACTGATTGGTGATTCCGTCTTGATTGTACGAATTCAACACAGAAGAGATGTATATAGAAATTGAAAGAACAAGACGGCTACTGCTGATAGAGACCACCGCAGAGCCTTATCGTTGGATGGAATTGCAGTAAAAGATGAAGACATTAAATATGAAGTAAAGAAAAAATAAGCCAACCAAGCGCAGCGCCGGACGGCTAATCGCCGCCGGTGAGCTTTAACGTTCGGCATGGAGGCCAAAATGAAGAACAGGATTATCTGGATAGGATTGGCCGGTTTAATCGCTATTGCTGTCATCACAGCATTTTCACTGTCCAGGAAAATGGCAAATAAGCAGTCCAGGCATCCCCCCGATTGCCTATATGCACAATTCCTACTTCGAAGATGGAACCTATCATCATGTGATCATTGGGTATCGCAGGAAGATTTCTTTCGTGATCTTTCTTTGGTATAATCTCTCTGCTTCAGGTGCAGAGTCTCCCGATCCGTTGGAGCATCTTAAGGTAACGCCAGATTCAACTAATCCTGGCATGGCTTACTGCGAGGGCTGGATCAAGATGCCCGACGGCACGAAGCAAGATTTGCCTAGCTCCAAGATGGTGTTTGAGTATGCGGATGCGGTATATCGCAAGTCGGGCCCGATCAACATGACGACTAACGAGTTTTTCCCGGTTTCTGGGCAGTGCCGACACAATCCCAATGAATTCGCTATTCACAGTAGATGGTCTCAAGGAGTTCCAAGAAAAGATGAAAAAAGAATCCATCTGGCCAGTGGCTGCAAGAGACTCTTTCCCGCTACGCTCCAAAGAGCTCAGAGCCACACGTTGGCAGGAGAGATGATTGAGTGCCTGATGGGGCGATCAAGTCCAAATCGAAATCGGGATCGGGTCTCCAAATCGATTCGGTCTCCTCACTCAATCCTGATTTGTCAGGAACTGGGGAAATCTTATCATATCGGTTGAGGAGAACGGGCAACGAGTAGAAAAAGAGTGAGGGGTTACCGGGGGATGTGAGTCCCGGCCAAAAAAACTGATTTATTTCTTGATAATCTTATTGAATGCATTATTTTAAAGTTAAACTCATCTTTCAGGAGGCAACGAGCACTATGGATTTTGGATTTCTGCCGGAACAAATCAAAGAGCAACTTGCCGAACTTGAATCAGGTAACACAGCTCTATGTGCCATTCGCAGTAGTGGTGGGTTGTCGGGAAAACCCGGAGAAAGCTATCTGGTTTCGTTTGTGGAACATCTTTATTTGTTTGACCGCGCATTCAATGAACGCGTTTTTACAATGCGACAACTTCCTTATTCCGAAATATCCGCGATTAGCTTAAATCGGGGACAATTCAGTTCAGAACTGCAAATCAGCACTTCGACGGATAGTATTACGGCCAAACTTTCCAGCGTGGAAGCAGAGAATGGTGCATCGCTCGCGAATCGAGTTGAAAAATCCGCTAAAATCAATTCATCTGTTAATACGGACAACCAACCCACTACATGCGAAGATGTTATTCCCCCCTTGATCGGATTAGCGGCAACGGTTATGTTTGTGGCCACATCTGACGGTACCGTTTCTGCGGCTGAAAACGACTTTATCCGCAAAGTTATCTGCTCCGACAATACTGCTGTTTTCAACCACGCGGTAACGCTGTATGAACAGCATGAGCTGGAAACGCTGGTGAGTAAGTTGCAGCTTGACCGACAGCGGAAACTGTGTTTTTTAGCCAACATGTTGGAAATTGGCATGATAGATGGCGTCCTCCACGGCGTTGAGCAAAAAGTTATAGACGAATTTGTCCGTTTGACCGATATTGATTCCGACGATTTTGAAACGGTGCGAAATGTATTGCTGATAAAAAACCAGCTATCGATTCTCTATTAGGCTGGTATTTAACGAATTAGTCCTGAACAATTCCGGAGAAGTTATGAACAAAAGGTTTAAGTCACCCTTTGGTGTATTGGCGCAGATAATTCTGATGTCGATATTTACCCTTATCGCTCTGGTTGTTCCCAAGGCCCGGGGAGCAGACGCTCTCTTTTCCCCGCATGCTGAAGATGTGGTCTACTTTGTGCCGCAGTTTTCCGAGTTCAAAACGATATCCAGTCTGGATATGTATTTTCTGAAAAAAATTCTGCGCCGCGCCGAAGAAAGAAATGTTAAAGCAGTGATTTTTGAATTGGACACCCCGGGTGGAAGTGTTGAAATTGCATTGAAGTATGTATCAGTTTTTGCCCGATCAAAAGTGCCGGTTATCGCCTACCTTAATCCGCAAGGAATCTCCGCGGGCATGATTATCGCGCTTGCCGCCGATCGCATCGCCATTAATCCCAACGGCGTTATTGGTGATGCAATGCCGGTACAAATGGGGCCTGGCGGCGTGAAACCGATTGCTGACCGTCCGGATAATCCAGACAAGCAGCCACCAACCGCCGATGATGCTAAAGAAAAAAAACAAGAGACTTCTGATGACGACAAGAGCGGGAAGGGTGATAAGAAACAGGTGGATGAAAAGGAAAAACCGCCGCCTTCCGACAAGAGAACGTTGGAACGTATACTTGAAGAAATTCGCAAGATGGGGACTTCCCCTTCTCAACCGGGAAATACTGACGAAGAACAACGTCTGGCCAAACAAAAGTTCCTTACCGTTTTCTTTAAGGTGCTGCAGGTGCTGGCGGAAAAAAATCACCGACCGGTTCGGGTGATTCGGGCAATGGCCGACCCTTATCAAAAGCTTACGTTGGAACAGGACGGCATTGTGCACGGCAAAGTTTCACCGCTGACATTATCTGCCTCCGAAGCAATAAAACTTAAAGTTGTAGACTATGTCGCCGCTGACCGGGAAAATTTGCTGGTTCAACTCGGCCTTCAGCATTGTAAACTTCAGGAGATAAAGAAAAGTAGTGTTGAGCAAATCATTTCTTTTCTGGCGCACCCCATGCTTGCCGGGCTGCTGATTATTTTTGGTCTGGTCGGCATCTACATTGAAATAAAAACGCCTGGGTTCGGGGTGCCCGGCCTGCTGGGACTAACCGCGCTGACCTTGTTCTTTCTCGGACATGTCGGCTCTGGCGCGTCAGAATGGGGACCGATTGTTATCTTTTTCGTCGGTATGGTGCTCATTGGACTCGAACTCTTCGTGATTCCGGGATTCGGCATTGTCGGCGTGTTGGGACTTGGTTGCGTCATCATCTCGTTCTTTGCCGCATTCGGCTTGGATAATCTGGAAACCGCATCCCAAGTTATCGGATTGTCGATGCTGGCAGCCATCGTGATTATTATCCTGTTGACCGTCTATGTATTGCCTAAATCGTCGCTTTTCCGACGCGTTAGACTGGCGACCCAACAGCTTAGCGCCGATGGTTATTCATCACATAAGGATGCTGATCTCGAATTATTACATGCCCGTGGCGTAGCACATACGCCATTGCGACCTGTGGGTATCGCATTTATTGGCGACAAACGCCTGGAGGTTACGACCGAAGGCGATTATATTGAAACCGGTCACCCGGTCGAAGTAGTCGAAGTTACCAAGTCAAAAGTAGTTGTAAAAAAAATCAAGGAGGCATGATATGACACCGGCATTAATTGCAGTTGTTGTTGTTGCGCTGATAGCTCTGTATTTGTTTTTTGTCATTATCCCGGTAAGACACTGGATTGCAGCGATGTTCGCCGATGTCCACATTAGTCTGATTACTTTAATTGGTATGCGTTTGCGACGGGTACCTCCGCGGATCATCGTGGATGCCATGATTCAGGCGGGAAAGGCTGGGATTGATGTTCCTGCCGACATTCTTGATGCCCATTTTCTGGCCGGGGGCAATGTTATTCGGGTTGTCGACGCTTTGGTCGCTGCCGACAAGGCAAATATTCCGCTCACGTTGCAGCGAGCCACTGCTATTGACCTGGCCGGACGTGATGTATTGGAAGCGGTTAAAATGAGTGTTAATCCGAAAGTGATCGAAACCCCGGAAGTTGCCGCAGTTGCCAAAGACGGCATTCAGGTCAAGGCCATAGCCAGAGTGACTGTTCGTGCCAATCTCGACCGACTGGTCGGCGGTGCTGGCGAAACCACCATTCTGGCACGCGTTGGGGAAGGAATAGTTACCACCATTGGTTCTTCGGAAAAACATAAAAATGTTCTGGAAAATCCCGACAGCATATCAAAAGTAGTGCTACAAAAAGGGTTGGACTCTGGAACCGCCTACGAAATTTTGTCCATTGATATCGCGGATGTGAATATCGGTAAAAATATTGGTGCCCAACTGCAAACTGATCAGGCCAATGCCGACAAGAAAATTGCTCAGGCCAAGGCTGAGGAACGTCGCGCTATGGCCGTAGCGCTGGAACAGGAAATGAAAGCAAAGATCAGTGAAATGCGTGCCAAAGTTATTGAAATGGAATCACAGGTACCGTTGGCTATTGCCCAGGCTTTTAGAAGTAATAAAGTGCAAATATAACCTAATTTATACTAACTGATAATGTAATTTTGCGCCCGCAAAATTAAAGGAGATACAATCATGGGAACTGTTGCAATTATCGCGTTAATTATTCTGTTGTTGGGCCTTATCGTTATCTTTTCGGTGGTTATTCCGATTCCGCTGTGGATAGCCGCCGTTTTCTCCGGTGTGAGAATCAGCATTTTTTCATTGGTCGGGATGCGTTTACGTCGAGTGCCGCCGCAAGTTGTTCTTGGCGCCATGATTCAATCCAAGAAGGCGGGACTGGACATAACATCCGATGATCTGGAAGCGCACTTTCTCGCCGGCGGAAATGTTTTTAGAGTGATTTTTGCCCTTGTCGCTGCCGATAAAGCAAATATACCGCTCACTCTACAACGCGCTACTGCTATTGACCTGGCCGGCCGCAATGTGCTTGAAGCGGTAAAGATGAGTGTTAACCCGAAAGTGATTGAAACGCCAATGGTGACTGCCGTTGCCAAAGACGGCATTCAGCTTCGCGCTATTGCCAGGGTTACCGTGCGTGCCAATATTGAGCGATTGGTCGGTGGCGCCGGCGAAGAAACCATTCTGGCGCGTGTCGGCGAAGGAATTGTTACTACGATCGGCTCCGCCACAGCTCACAAGGATGTATTAGAGAATCCTGATCGTATCTCTCAGCGCGTTCTGGAAAAAGGACTTGATTCCGGCACCGCGTTTGAGATTCTTTCCATTGATATAGCCGATGTGGATGTCGGCAAAAACATCGGCGCCGAACTTCAGATGGCGCAAGCTTATGCCGATAAGGAAATTGCACAGGCCAAAGCTGAAGAACGCCGGGCTATGGCGGTGGCGCAGGAACAGGAAATGAAGGCCAAAATCCGCGAAATGGAGGCCAAACTGGTTGACGCTGAATCTGAAATTCCCATGGCGCTGGCTGAAGCGCTTGCTTCCGGCAACCTCGGTATCATGGATTACTATAAAATGAAAAATATCATGGCTGATACTGAAATGCGGCAGTCTATCGCGTTGCCGATTGATAAGCCGGAACAAGAACAATAATCTGGATCCGTGAAAAATTCAGCGTAAAACAATCCCGGCTTGCGGAATCGTACATAAAAAACAAATCAGTTTAATTGGCAATAGCAACCCGGATTTCGGAAGAGAATGAAGCAGGACAAGGGACACTTACTACTGCTGAACAGTACCCCTCTCTCTTCGGGTGGGGTCAAGGCTACGACACCCGAGGAGGAACGACGAGGCTGTGTAGTATTGACCCCCACCCAAAGAAAAGAGTAAGGCATTACGCTGAACAAAACAGAGATGTTGAATCATGAAAGAACAACTTTTAGAACTGATTATCGGCGTT
>JAGYNC010000103.1 GCA_018400135.1 Victivallaceae bacterium | reverse complement strand
GTTAGTGCCGACAAAAAAAGCCTTTTTCGTTCAGGCACTAATTATTTACAAAGGCGTTTTTTTGCGAA
This sequence comes from Victivallaceae bacterium, assembly GCA_018400135.1. Lineage (GTDB taxonomy): Bacteria > Verrucomicrobiota > Lentisphaeria > Victivallales > Victivallaceae > M55B135. Next base: position 9,123 of record JAGYNC010000103.1, on the reverse strand, counting down.
ATTCGTGACGGCTCGCCAGTCGAACGGCGTCATATCGTGGGGGCCGGTTCTGATGTGGTAGCCGATGTCGTTGCCTATCGGCGTATCGGGCGGCGGCGTGGTATTGATGCCCAGTCCTGTACCGCCGAACAGTTGATACACTTCCGAGGCCGCCAGCGCCGCGGCAAATTCACCTTTAGGATCGGCATACATATCTTCGGTGCCGCTGGCCACGTAGGCCAGACGCGGCGCAATCAGGGCAATGAGAATGTGTTGATCAAACGGTAGCGCCGCCTCGTTGCCAATAAAATCGCGCCATTTGGCGTTGAACCAGTAGGTGCGCCAGTGCAGCAGCCATTCCAGGGATTCTCCGAAATTGCGCCTCGAAAGCGCGGCCCCGCCGCAACCTGAACAGTTGGACACCACCATGGCAACACGCGGGTCATTGGCTCCCGCCCACAGGGCGGTTTTGCCAAGGCGCGAATGGCCATGAACAATGATTTTGCGTGAGTCGATTTCAGGAACACTTTCCAGATAGTCGACAGCACGCGAAATGGCCCAGGCCCAGGCGCTGATAGCGCCGTATGGGTGGGAGTCGGCAGCCAGTTCATCGGGAGTCTTGAACAATTTATAAATACTTTGCCCGAACCCGTCGGGGAAATCCGGGAACGCGTCGAAATAGTGCACGGTGGCGGTGGCAAAACCACGGGAAACAATATCCTCGAAATTCCAGCGGTAGTCCTGATTGCCGCGTTTGTCGGCAGTGGCGCGAGTATCCGTCAGCATGGGACTTGTCGATTTATAACGTGGCAATGGTGAAAGCATAACATCGGGTTCGCGGGTACACGCGGCATTGCTCTGAAAATTCAGGCCGAAGAACGCGGGAACCGGACATCCGGCCTTTTTGGGCAAGTAGCAAAGCAACAACATATCGTGGGAGCGTCCGTCACTCATGCCGCAGATGATGCGTACTTCGCGACGAATCGCCGAGTTGTTCAGCGCATCCTTCTTTTCGGCAACCACCTCGAACGACATTGTGTCTGGACGCGGCGGGATTTCGCCATACATGCAGGACGCGAATTTCTCGATCCAAAAGGCACGCTGTTTTGCCTGCCATTCGATGGCATTGGTAATCACCGAACCGTCTTCGCGACGCAACGGCGAAGGCAGTTGGTACTCCGGCACCATGTTTTCATCAAGAATCATGCGGTCGAATTTTGCTTGGACATCGGGTGGAAAGTCGGACATATTAATTTGCCTTATTGTTGTCAAATGAGTTTGAAGAGGCGAATTTAATTTCTTTCAGGAGGCAGTAAAGGGTCGGAACAACAAACGATGACACCAGCACCACCATCATGCCGCCGAAAGAAGGTATTGCCATTGGTATCATAATATCCGCGCCTCGTCCGGTAGCAGTCAATACGGGAAGGAGAGCGAGGATGGTGGTGGCGGAAGTCATAAGACACGGTCTGATTCTCCGGGTGGCGCCGGCCACGGTTGCTTCTCTGATCTTGTCAATTGAAGAAGTCTTATGGTTATCAAAGCTCTGGTTGAGATAGGTGGTTATTACTACTCCATCATCGGACGCGATGCCGAAAAGCGCCAGGAATCCTACCCAGATCGCAACACTCAAATTTATTTCATGTATTTGAAAGATATCTCTCATATTGTGACCCAGCATCGAAAAATTCAAAAACCACTCCTGCCCATACAGCCAGATGAGAATAAATCCGCCCGACCACGCAACCGCGATAGTAGAAAACACCAAAGCAGTTACAGGCACAGATTTGAACTGGAAATAGAGAATCATGAAAATAATGAACAGCGCCAGCGGCAGCACAACGGAAAGAGTTTTCCGGGCACGAATTTGATTCTCATAGTTTCCGGCAAAAACGTAGCTGATGCCCGGAGGAATAAGCAATTCACCTGATGTTATTTTTGACTCCAGATGATCCCGCGCCTGTTCAACAACATCAACCTCCGCGTGTCCCGTTTTTTTGTCAAAAAGGACATACCCGATAAGAAAGGTGTCCTCGCTTTTTATTACCTGTGCTCCTCTGGTGTATCTGATGTCCGCCAGTTGTTCTAACGGAATTTGTTGGCCGTTGGGGGCAGCCACAAGAATTTTGCCGATGGTTTCAATTTGGTCACGTAATTCACGCAAATACCTGACGCGCACCGGATAGCGTTCACGACCCTCGACGGTTGTCGTCAATCTTTTGCCGCCGATAGCAACCTCAATAATATTTTGAACATCCCGGATAGTCAACCCGAATCTGGCAATGGCGTCACGATTTATTTCTATTTCCAGATAGGGTTTGCCGATTATTCTGTCCGCAAAAACGCTCGCCGGTTCCACGCCTGGGACATCTCTGAGGAGTCTTTCCATCGCCATGCCGACTTCCTCAATAGTTTCAAGGTCCGGCCCCTTGATTTTTATTCCCATTGGCGCGCGCATGCCGCTTTGGAGCATGACGAGCCGGGCCGCGATGGGCTGCAGTTTCGGCGCTGATGTTACTCCCGGTAATTTCGCGGCCGCCAGGATGGCATTCCAGATATCGTCCGGATTCCGTATGCCCGACCAGGCTTTTCGCTCCGGATTCAGCTCAGGCACAAGCGGTGGACGCCATAACCTGAAGGGCACTCCGGCATCATCTTGAATGAGACTGCCCTGACTGTCTCTGATATATTTACCCATTACGTAATAAGGTTTGCCATCGACAGCCGGAACCGGTGTTCCCGCTGCGTCTCTGAAAAAATCTTTTTGTTTTTCATCGTATTTAAACCGCAGCCGGGTTCCGGAGTTGTCCGTCAGATATTCAGGCTCGTAATTAATGATGGTCTCTATCATCGAAATGGGAGCAGGGTCAAGAGCAGTTTCCGCCCGGCCTATTTTGCCCACGGCGGTTTTTACTTCCGGAATAGCGCTGATGGACATATCCTGTATTTTTAATATATCCATTGCTTCACCGATCGAGGCGTGAGGCATGGTGGTTGGCATAAACAAAAAAGAACCCTCGTCCAGACTCGGCATAAACTCCCTGCCGAGACCCGGAAAACTATGTGACAGAGCAACATAAGCGCGGGTTGATTTTACGCTTGTCGGCAGCCAGCCGAAAAGCTTTTCTGTTCCCAGCCACACAGACACTCCAAACAGCACTAACGCCAGCGGCAGCGACAGGAAAAGAATTTTGTGTCTCAGGCACCATCGCAGGATGACGGGATAAGAAATCCTGAAAAAAAGGAAAAAGAGCAGTAGCACCGAGATGGGCAGTGTCACAGCAACAAAATTTTTCAGGAACCCTGCTCCCGGCCCCAGGGGCAGCCAACTTTTTGTGAGAAAAACAGCTACAACGATAACCGCGATAACATTAATCCCTTTAAGCAGAACCTCTCTTATCTTATCTGGAACATATTGCCGAAACAGTTGAAACGCGGCAAAGGTAATCATGATAATTCCGATCCACACGGAGATAATTATTCCGATGACAATTCCGGCCACGGCCAGGGACACCAGCATCACGCGTTTTACTTTCTCTCGTTTTATCTCAGCTGAGAAAAGAAGATGCGCCAGTGCGGGAATGATAGTGAGGGCTATTATTACCGAGGCAACAAGAGCAAAAGTTTTTGTGAGTGCCAGGGGTTTGAATAATTTTCCCTCGGCCCCGGTCATGGTGAATACCGGAAGAAAACTTACAATGGTCGTCAATATCGCGGTAAGCATGGCCCCGGCTACCTCAGTTGATGCCTGGTGTATGATAGTTAATTTATTTGCGCCGGGGCTTGCCTGACGCAAATGGGAAACAATGTTTTCACATATAATGATCCCCATGTCAACGACAGTGCCAATCGCGATGGCGATACCGGAAAGAGCCACGATGTTTGCATCGACTCCGAATGTTTTCATGGCAATAAAACAGATTAATACCGCCATTGGCAGGGTTACGGAAATAATGATGGAACTTCTCAGATGCATCAATAACATCAGGATGACAATTAAGGTGACGAGAATTTCTTCCACCAGCGCTGTGTTCAAGGTACCAAGCGTTTCATAAATAAGTTGTGTGCGGTCGTAGAAAGGAACGATCTCGACTTTACTCAACTCCGCCCATTCAGGAACTTGCAGATCCGGGTTTTCGTTGAATAATGCGAGCCATGCGTCGTGATTCAGGCTCCCGTCTTTCTGATAAGCCTTGAACCCGTGCCGTTCGGCAAATGCCGTGATTTCCTCAGCACTGGCTTTGGTATCGTCTATCAAAATTTTGGCTGGAAGTCCGGGAGATATTTCATCTATTTTGCTTTTCAGGTTTTTTATGGCATTCAGCGGGTTGCCGCCATACCTTACTACGGCTACCCCTCCAACCGCTTCAACCCCCGCTTTGTCAAGGGCCCCTCTGCGGAGCGCCGGCCCCAGGGTCACGTGAGCAATATCTTTTATAAAAACCGGAACATTGTTGTTCTGTTTGACCACCGTTTTTTCCAAGTCCTCCGGACGCTTGACAAAACCCAGACCCCGAATGACGTATTCAACACTATTGACCTCTATGGTTCTGGCTCCCACATCTACGTTGGATTTCATGACGGCGGCAAAGACATCCTCAAGCCTGACGTTGTACGCGCGTAACGCGTTTGGAGATACATCTATTTGATATTCCTGCACAAATCCCCCGACCGAGGCAACTTCGCTTATGCCGTCTGCCGCGAGGAGCGCGTAGCGCACATTCCAATCCTGGATACTTCTGAGTTCATTCAATCCCCACCCGCCTGTGGGTTCGCCATGTTTATTCCTTCCTTCCAATGTGTACCAGAAGACCTGTCCCAACGCGGTGGCATCGGGGCCAAGGGTTGGCTGCACATCATCCGGAAGCATTCCGGTGGACAAGCTGTTGAATTTTTCAATAACTCTTGAACGTGACCAGTAGAAATCTATGTCTTCCTTGAAGATTATGTAGATAATGGAAAACCCGAACATTGAATAGCCGCGAACGGTTTTGATACCGGGTATGCCCAACATGGAAACGGTAATAGGATAGGTTATCTGGTCTTCAATGTCCTGAGGTGATCTCCCGGGCCATTCGGTGAACACCACCTGTTGATTTTCACCGATGTCCGGAATCGCGTCGACCGGCACCGGAGATCGCGGCAGCGACTGGATTTCCCAATCAAACGGGGCGACCATTACGCCCCATGCAATCACAAACAAGGAGATTAGTCCCACGACCAGCTTGTTTTGCAGGCAGAACAAGATAATTCTGCCGGGAAACGTTCCAGAACGGTCGGATGCTGATCTTTGATCCTGTGTTTTTAGATTATTTTTCATTCTATTACGTTTTCTATTTTTTCACCGCATTTCAGCATTGCCGCACCAAAATAGGGATTGACAACTCCGGGTTTATCCTGAAGCCAATATCCGCCTTTGTTGCTAAATACCATCGGACAGAAAAATCTGTATATCGGGAACTTGCCGGAAGCGCCGAATCTTCTGCATAATTCGTAGATGTCTGCTGATAAGGCGGAAAAGGATTCTCTGGCTTTCGTGAGGTCTTTTGCCGTTGCAACGCCCATATTGGAATTCAGAATTTCCGTCTTCAGCTTATGCCATTCTTGCTTGTGGTCGGAATTTAATCTGTCGTGAGACGGCTGTGTGAGCAGAGTTTTTAATTTCTCTGAAGCTTGCCGCGCGATTTTCAGATCGTCCTGAGCCAACCCTTCTTGAATGTCGAAATAAACGCGGTAAACACTGTCTAATTCATACTTGAATTGCCGGGGGACAGGCGATGCCGCGGCAGCTTCATTCGGTTCTGAATGTTCCATGGTTTCACGGTCGCGTGCGTGCGGCTCATTGTCGGACATCATGCTCGGCCTGGCTTGTATCTGGAGAGCGCTGTCAATCTTAAAGTTTCCGTTCACAACCACCTGGTCTCCCTCTCGTAGTCCTTCTCTCACCACATAAAAATCTCCGGCGCGGGGACCAAGCACTATTTCCTGTCCATAATAGGTGCCGGGTCTGTCTTCCGCCGCCAGATAAACAATAGCTCTTTTCCCGGTGATGAGCGGAGCCGTGGCCGGAATGACCAGAGGTTTGTCGGCGTTTTCGTCAGTCGAGGCATATCCCAGGGCTTCTGATTTTATCAGTTGCATGTCGCAAATGCGGCATTTACCCGCATTCTCTTCTATGACCGATGGGTGCATCGGACATATCCATTTGCCGGCAAGCTGTGGATTGATTACCCTCCCGTTCTGAGAGACCCCGGCATAGGCGACCGCGTTGACAAACATCTCCGGTTTTAATCTGCCCGCCGGGTTCGAAGCATCAACCCTAACTTTGACGGTTCTGGTTAGCGGATCCACTATCGGGGCAATAAAAGAAATTCTCCCCTTGAACGTCTCGCCGGGCCAGGAGTTTGTGGTAAACTCAATTTCCTGTCCATATTTTAACCAGAATATGTCGGATTCGTAAGCTTCGAGCATTACCCAAACCTTAGAAAGATCGGCGATGGTGAACAGTCGGTCGCCGGTCTGAAAATATTTTCCTTCAAGCGCGTTTTTATGAATCACAATACCGGAAACCGGAGCATAAAGAGTCATGTTTCTGGAGACTTCTCCCGTCTCTATGATATTGTCAATATTTTCCTTGGTTAAGTCCCACGCGTCAAACTTTTTCAGTACCGACTGCAAAGCTGCTTCGGCTTCAATGCGGGCAGATTCATTGTTTGACTGTTTCCGGTAATCTTTCACGGCAAAAAGAAGTTCCTGCTGTGCTACCATAAGTTCCGGACTGAAATATTCGACCATATGGTCTCCTTGCCGCACCGATATCCCGGTATAGTCTACGTATAACCGCTCGACGCGCCCAGGCATTTTGGCCGTGATGTAGGCAATCAACGATTCATTGAAATCCACCTTGCCGAATAGTCTTGTTTCCACGCTGACATCCCGCCGCCGTACCGGCACCGTCTGTATCCTGGCCATTTTGACCGCACGTGGGGTAAGTTTCAATTCCGGAACGTTTTCGCTTGCGTCATCACCGGAGGTGGACGTAAGACGAATCAAATCCATGAAACAAATCGGACACTTCCCCGGCTTCGGTTGTCGAACCTGTGGATGCATTGAGCACGTCCATACGCTGGTTGCTGCTGCTGTATTTGTTCCTGAATCTGAATGCCGGCCATTTTCAGCGTCAGAAGAAGGATCGCTAAACAGATAGCCCACAATAATTCCCGCAACCAGCGCCACGGAGATTGAAACAATCCACAACCAATTTGCCTTTCTGTTCATATTCCCTCCGCCATAATTAGTGCCTGAACGAAAAAAAGTTTTTTCGTCGGCACGCGAACCTTTTCGACAATGTTCTAGCCTATATCTTCCAAGAGTTCAGGCAAGCGCCGATAATTTACAATTTTCACGTCCGAGCGGTTCTGTTCAATATCTCCGGCATAAATTAATATGCCTGCTGTTTCGGACTTGATTTCCTTTGCAAAACGCCTGAGTCCTTTTAAATAGTCCTCTGAAATAGTTTTCCCCGATTTGATTTCAATCGATAGTGGTTTGCCGCCAACTTCATAAATCAAATCAACCTCATTGGCGTTACTATCTCTGTAGAAACTGAGATTATTGCTCTTGCCGCGATTCCAGCGCCATTTCAATACGTCTGCAACAATCATGTTTTCATAGAGATTGCCGCGCAACGGATGATTCCGCAGGTGTCTGACTTCTTCTATACCACAGAGCCAGGATGCCAGACCGACATCATAGAAATACAGCTTGGGCGATTTTATTATACGCTTATTGAGGTTTCTCGGATGGTAGGGAGACAACGTGAAAATAATGTAACTTGCCTGAAGAACCGAAAGCCACTCTCTAATTGTCGGTTGGCTTACTCCTGTCTCATTGGAAAGATTACTTAGGTTCAACAACTGGCCAACGCGCCCGGCGCAGAGCTTAACGAAAAGCCGGAAAGCATCAAGATTGCGGATATTCTCGATATTTCGTAAATCCCGTTCGATATAGGTTTCAAAATAATCCGAGTATGCCTGATGCGGCGGTATTCCCTTGTCGTAAATCCTGGGATAAAATCCTTTCCAGATTAGCTCGTCAATCGACATGGATTCCCCGTACGCCGATAGTTCCATCAAGCTAAATGGCAACAACTTCAGAATTGCCGTGCGCCCGGCTAAAGACTGATTGATTCCCTCTCTGAGTTCAAATTGATGACTTCCGGTAAGGATAAACTCCCCACAACGGTTATTCTCGTCCACTCTGACCTGAATATATGACATGAGTTCCGGAACCCGCTGAATTTCATCCAACACAGCTCCATCCTGATATTGTTCCAAAAACGCCACCGGATCATTTTTAGCGAAATTACGAGTCACCGGATGTTCCAGATTGACATACGGTAGTTCGGTAAAAACCGCCTTTGCCAGCGTTGTTTTGCCGGATTGACGCGGCCCGGTAATTGTTACTACCGGGTATGTTGCCGCCATCTGCCGCGCATAATTTTCTAATGTTCTGAAAATCATAAAATATGTCTTCTATGCCGATGAAAGTTGCTGATTTTTAGTTTAACCGGAATATAGTCAATATTCAAGCAAAAAATAAACATTTTATGTAAATTCAAGATTGTTCTTTTGATTTACATAAATCAGCGATCGATCGAAAATAAGCCGAACCGTTTATCGGTAGTTGTTCGGCTTGCAACAGTGCACGGCAGTTTTTTTGCAAAAAACATTGTCGTGCGATGCAACACATCCGAATCAGGCGAATTTTGCGAAATTCCGGACACAATCCGCTACCCATTTATTCGGACACCGGATCGATTTGGAAACTCGATCCCGATTTCGATTTGGATTCGATCACACCATCAGGTGCTCAATCATCTGCTGAGCCAACTATGGGTTGAGTCGCCATGAGGCTTCCTTCCCTGTTTTTCGTCTCTTTCGGTTGACGAGAGCGGCGACGATAACGGCTGACGATTGGAGCTGTCTCTACTCCTTGGTCGCTCTCGTCGCCGTTATCGTTTAACCGTTTTCCCGTTTTCCCGTGCCAATATTGGCGCGGAGGAGGGTCGTGCTCCCGCGCGACCGCGTTATTTCGGACGGCCGGGAGGCCGTCACTCCGCCGGCCTTTGCCGCACTCAAAGCT
>JAGYNC010000102.1 GCA_018400135.1 Victivallaceae bacterium | reverse complement strand
TGTCCATATTTTTGAATTTTCCGTCCATTGCCGGAGAAGATATACGCTATATAATAGATAGCAACAAAGTAATGGTTTTTTTCGCATATTACCTGTAAACTTTGGTTCGGGGTCAATACTACACAGCCTCGTCGTTCCTCCTCGGGTGTCGTAGCCTCGACCCTCCCAAAGAGTGAGGCATTACTTAAAAATCAAGGAGAATACAAACATGAATACAAGGCAGAGAACTCTGGAAACTCTTTTATTCGGCGCGCCGGACAAAATACCGCTGATGCCGGGCGGGGGACGAAAATCGACCCGCGAGAACTGGCGAAAGCAGGGACTTCCTAATGAGGTTGAGGACGGCGACATTATTGAGTATGCATACCGTCAAGCCGGCGGGAAACTTGAATGGCCGAAGACGGGAAAGAGATTTGGCGTGGATCAGAGAATGATGCCGCAGTTTGAGGAGAAAATAATCGAACGCAAGACGGATTCCCAGATTGTACAAGACTGGAAAGGAAACATCTGTGAAATCGGCAATGAGTTCTCCGTCGAATATCTCAGGGCTGGAATCGATTTTGTAACCCGACGCTGGATAAAATGTCCCGTTGAAACACGCGCCGATTGGGAGGATATGAAAAGAAGATACAACCCTCACGATCCGCTGCGATATCCGGAAAATCCGCTCGCGCTCGGCAAGGAACTCAAGAACCGGGACCACTACGTTGGCATTTCGTTTTCCGGTCCGTTCTGGCAGCTTCGGGAATGGCTGGGTTTTGAAAACCTCTGCATGATGTTCTACGACGATCCTGACTTGGTCAGGGAAATGATTTTTTTCTGGCAGGAATTCGTTTCAGTCCTCTTGAAAAACACTTTCAAATATTTTGTTCCGGACGAGGTGCATCTGTCCGAAGACATGGCCTACAAGTCGTTCTCGATGATTTCGCCCGACATGGCCAGAGAATTTCTACTGCCGACATGGATTAAATGGGGCGAGATCATCCGCGATGCGGGCGTTCCGGTCTACGCCATGGACTCCGACGGTTTTATCGGGGAACTCATTCCCCTGTGGATAGAGGCCGGAATCAACGCCTGCGATCCCATCGAGGTGGCGGCGGGAAACGACATCGCCGATTTCAGAAGACGTTTCGGCAAAAACATGGCCTACCGCGGCGGAGTCGATAAAAGAGCGATGGCCGCAGGCGGCAAGGTCATTGAAGATGAAATCGCAAGAATAGCCCCGGTGATAAACGACGGCGGTTTTATTCCCGGGTGTGACCACGGTGTGCCGCACGATGTCTCCTGGGATAATTTCGTCTACTATGTGAAACTGCTGTCCAAAGCGACCGGCTGGATGTGATATGCTCTATAAAGTTGAATTTTCAAACATGAACGAGCAGGATTACGGGAGATTTCTAATCGTCGTCCATTCCCGTTGCCGTTCTCCTCGACCGATTCCAATGCATTCAGTACTTATTTGATCATTGGACATTCTTTATTGGCTGTTGGATATTCAAGGGGAAATGAAAAATTACTAATGCAGAATGAAGAATGGTGGAAAAGGGGATTTTTACACCATGAAGGACATGAAGGAAGTGAAGGGGAGAATGGAAAATGGGAGAGAAAGATTCGTTATCGTAATCGTAATCTTCTTAACCGCGAAAAACACGAAAACCGCGAAAATCATCCATGAAAAAGGAAAACGCGGACAGGGAGAAAAAGGCGAGAGTTTTTGCCACGAATTACACTAATCTGCACGAATTTAAAAACTATGGAGAATCGGCATCGTGAATTTGTTTTGTGGTTCGCAAAATCAAATTCACGATATGTTTCTCTTTTTTCTACATGATCTATATGTGCTATATGGTTAATTTTCCTGTTCGTGTCAATTCGTGAAATTAGTGGATAGTCCACCCTTTCCCCTTTGTGACCGTGCCTTTGTGTGGGAAAATCGCCTTGTCGGAAATAAACAGCGGGTAGTCGATGAACGGCAGTTCATGGAATGTGAAAAACCCGCGCACATTCTCATCGAACCCGATCGGCGGATACTTGAACCCCTGCGAACAGGACTCGAAATCCTTTATCGCGTACACGTTCCGGCGGATCGGGTCAATCAGTACCGGTTCTTCCAGTCGGTCGCGTGAATCGTCAACCCATATCTGCAAATCCAGAAGGCCGGGTTCCAGACTCAGTTCCGGGTTTTCCGGAACGTAATAGGAAAAAACCGGAATCCCCTTGCGACGGAACTTGCCCAAACACATCGAAATGTGACGCAGATGAGACATCAGAGGCGCACCGTGAATATTTACTCGCAGATAGAGGTCATCGGCCCGCTCCGCGGAATCGAACAGATAACCCATGGCTTGAAGCGCCTTGTAGGCGAGTTTTGGACGGCCTGCGGTGTCGATTACACCATGACCGCAACCGTCGGCACCAGGCTTATATGCCTTTTTATCCATCACCATGAAGAAAGAGGACATTTCGACACCACAACGAAAATCTGCCGTGTAACGTCGCGTGAGACACTTCGCCTGTACATATTCGCTTCCGGAAGCTACAATGGAATGCCTGGTGGCATATCCCTCCTCGCCCTGCCAGATCGCGACATGACACCCCCCGTGAGCATCCAATTCGTGACGCAGGTTCTCGAAACGTTCGCGCAAGCCGAATTCCGGATTGCAGCCATACGGGTGGAAAGTTAACGCGTCAATGTGTCCGGCAATGCCATTTTCGACCAGATTGCGGATATAGAAACAAGCATCCAGCGCCAGCGAGATAGCGCCGCCGATGATTTTTGCCGCCGGGTCGGCTTCGCGTATGGCGCGGGCGCTGATTTTCACCAGTTCCACGTAATCGCGCGCGCAGTTTGCCTCGAATTCGCTACGGTCGCAGTTGCTGTAGCGACCATGAGTCTGCCAGAACCCGAAAGGGGCGGTATTCGGTTCGTTCCATATCTCGTAATGAGTGATACGCCCCGTGAAATGTCTGGCCAAAGCGTCCAGATAACTCTCCCATCCCGCTACGGCTTCGGGTCCATGATAAAGCGGCACCTCGCCGACGTAGCCTCGCACATTGTGCGGCACTGGTTGTCCCGGATGGTCTTCTTCCCAAGTCTCATATTCCGCAACGGGTGTATAGAGCGGGTTTCCGAAACTGACGCTGAACCACGGACGAATACCGATTGCCAGCAAAGAGTCGGCAATCTTGTCCAGCCACGAAAACTCATAGATGCCTTTTTGCGTTTCGCATTTCAGCCAGCCGGTCTGGACACGCGCCCACTTAACGCCGGTATTTGCCATGAGCTCGTAGGTCAGTTCAGGATCGAAAGTGTCGCGATCCAATGTTTCATAGCCGATCCCGATGATGGAGTTACTCACCGCACCGGAGGTGGTTTCCGGAAGATTGCCGAGATACTCCAGATTGGGACGGTTGGCCAGCGGGTTCCGGTTGAGTCCGTAATTGACGGCATCTCCGCTTTTGGGCATTGCGTTTCCAGGCGGCAGTTTGAATTCATGGTTCTTTTTCATTCCGAACAAGCCTGATGTAGCGGTATTTTTCATACCGGATTATTTATTTCTTGTAGAGTCTTTCCGCCCATCCCGCCAAACCATCGACAGGACCGAGATAAACGTAGTGGCTGGTTCTAAACTCTTTCGTGTCCATTACTATTTTGGAGCCGGTAATATAACCGTTTCCTTTTTTATACATATACATGGCCGAATTTGTCTGTGACGGAACAATCATTCCAACCGCATTTACGTCGTCACTGACGGCAAAATACTTGTACTTCAATTTCCAATCTCCCGCCATGATGCTGTTGCCGAGTTGCTCAAGCAATCGGCCTGATCCCACAGGGAGAGGACCCGTGTGATAGCGCGGCATAAGTTTTTCGCTGATGTCCTTGCCGAAATTCCAATAATTAGCCGATCCAAACCACCTGACGACCGGATCCGACACTATTTCCAGATCAAACTTAAACAGCGGACGGTCATGATAGAATGTGTATGTTACCCGATAATCAGTCTTATAGCTTTTCGAATCAAAACTTCCGGAAAAAACCAACTGTATTTCCTTGCCGTCAGGAGTTCTTTCAATTTCCTTTTTGGTTTGCGCATTGGGAAAATTGCTATACTTCCCTTCGTAGCGCAAAGAATTGAGAACGTAGAACTCCAGCGGCGGATCATCCGCGAATTCTACCCATGTGCGGTCTCCTCGCCCGGCGAAGAAGGATAATTTATAAAATGGGTTGGCAACGGTTATTTTTTTACCATGCTCTACCAGCGTTAATTTCCCTTCGGGATTTTCCGGAACCGGAACATTTTCATGCGACACGGAAGTGGTCTTTGGTTGTTTCGCATAATCTGCTTTGGAAAACACCGGATCCTGTCGATTCGTAAAATTGAACTTCCGGTTTCCGATGTAGAGCAGAACCGCTCTGTCGTTTGCCGGGATAACCGTTTTGACGGTATTTGCTCCTTTGACTAACTTTCCGATATTTTCACCCGTGAGCATATTAATGACACGACAGCCTGCATCAACCTTGATTTCAAAAGAAACCGGGGTGTCTCTGCTCCCATAATACTCACTGAGCAGAACAATCCTCTCATCTCCCTTTTCCAGACCACATATCTTTACGTCCTTGGCGGATGTTTGCAGAGATTCGATAACGGTGCCTTCAATAATAATATCCTCTACCGGAACAACCATATGCATGACGATAGCGTGCTCCCGAAGATCATCGGCATCCAGTCCGTACCAGGGAAGAATCAGGTAGCCTCTGGCACCGTTGAGGAAATTTTCCAGCAGACAGTAACGAAAATCACGGGCCGGATATTCGTCGTCGGCATAAACCCAGCCGGCACTCATGAAAGTCAGAATATTGGAATTGCCGGTGGCTTCACGAGCCATCTTGACCTGTTCGATAAATTTCAGCGCATCTCCGCGAGTATAGGGAGAAGGTTGCGCCATATTGACAATACCCTGATCCAACAAATCTCTGAGCCGGAAGAACATGTAGCGTATGGCATCGGCGGGAAGATTGCCGTAGGGTCCGAACATATAGGGGCCGGGCGTTCCTGACTCCTTGACGTTTCGCGCAAACTGTTCGGAGATCGGACGGTACATTTCACAACCCAGCATGGCCTTGAAATCGTCCCATATTTTGATATATCCGGGATATTTTTCCGGCTCTTTCCTGAATATTCGAGGGTCCAAATGAGTTTTGTCGGGATGGTTTTTCGTCATGAATTCCTTGAACCGCGCCAGGCATCTTTCACAGTAACAGAAATCTCCGCCGCTCCAGCTTTCGGTGTCGAGAGATAACATCGACGCCCCCAGCTTTCCTGCCGCCGCCAGTCCCGAAGCATGATCCTGGAATGCTTTTCCCCGGTAAGACGGACAAGGCCAAATACTTTTTTCTCCCATTAAAGTTACGGCGGGAAATTTCTCTATGTCCTCGGAATAGTGCCAGCCCGGTCTTGCTCTATGGAACGGAGCCGAATTAGCCAGAGTGTAGAATCCTTCTTCGCGTGCTTTTCGAAAATACTCGACGAGTGTTTCCGGCGAATAGAGCAATGCGTGGGTGGTGGAGCTGATCGTATTGGAGCCGACATGCCTCATCACCTCGTAGAAGCCGGGCCAGTGGTCAATTAGTTTCTGATACATCCCAAGACCGGGAATTGAGGTAATAAGTTGTTTGGGAAACGGTGCTTTGGGAATATGGACGGATTCGACTTCGATTTGCTGCCTGACAACATCGCCGCCATCCCATTCGAGATGATAGAACATAACACCTTTCTTTCCGACCGGCCAGTCGGTTGACGCGAATACGGAATTTCCGTTGACACCCCTCGTGTTGGACAGTCTCGCTATGACGTAGCGGCGGTAGATTTGTCCGTCAAGTTCTATTTTGCTTTCGCTAATCTGATTATGTGTACCCCCCCAATGCGCGATAGGATTCATCAGCTTGATCCCTTCAGGCACATCGATAATCAGTCTGAGAGTGTTTTTGATTTTATCCGGCAAATTGTATTGCACAGAAATACATCCCAGTGGAACGGTCATCTCCGGAGTCACAAACATCTTGCCTTTCGGCACGTGGCATCTTGCATATTCCCGACCCGCATCCGTGTTTTTCTTTAATTCACGCTCCCCCTTTACCTGTCCCTCGGGCAAAGGCGATGCCCATATAAAATGGGTTTTATTTTGTTTCTTCCATGCCGTTTCGATTTTAAGTTTCTGTAATTTTTCCGACAGGGATACCGGGAACGTCAATGCCACACCGGCTCTGGCATTGAAGCTGAGTTCATCAAGCAACTTGTCGTCCTGATATATCTTCAGCGTTGTTTTACCCATGTTCGTAAACGGCAGTAATTTCAGAACGCTTTTCGAGTCCTGTAGACAAAATCCCCCCGCGTAGTCAGCGGAAGCGAAATGGCAACTCTCGATGCCACGAAGCGGCGCGAACAAATATCGCGTGCGCCACGAGGAATCAACGGCGAAATCGAGTCCTTGAAAAAGCGGTTCTATCGTGGGATTAGACTCGTTAAGCCAGAACAAAAATTCCCGGGTAAGGTCTGATTGGTCATAACACAGAATCCCATCCCGGGCTTGGGGCGACACTATGGCTCCCCACGGTTCGGCAATACTTCTCACCATGGTGGTGCTTTCACTCGCCGCGCCGGCCCGGACATGACGGCAGAAAAGTCCCACCGAAGTCTGGGCGTAAGCATATGATTTTTCCCTTAGTTGCAGATAGTTGTGCATGAATGGCGTCAATTTTCCGGTGTTGGCGTGGGAATTGATAAGCCATTCCATGTGCAGCCGGTTCTCGCCGTTTTTAAGCGAGTACCGCTTGATCATTTCAAAGCCGAGCCAGGGATGAGACTTGTCCTTGGCAGTATAGCCGCACTCCAGAAGCGCCTCGTCGCCGCCAGCCTTGAGAATTCGCATGTCGTAATCCGCCGTATAAAACTCCTGGCAGTTGGTGTTTTCGAATATCCGCGGTTTTCCCATGCCGGCATATTTCCCGGCCCCTGTGAAAGCATGATTTATGTCTTTTACCTTATCCGAGAAAACAATAATATTTCCTCCGGCAGGTGAAATGACGGCCTTAATGAACTCGTTCTCAAGAACGACGTTGCCATTTTTCTCTTTACGGGCAGAGGTATCCGTAAATGCGTTTGACAGAAATACGCTCATGACGACCGCAATTAAACATGATTTCACGACAGTTTGCTTGCTCATGGTAACTTCCTTGGTTTAAAATAATTCAACTTCTATAGCGCTCTTTTGCTCCGCAATATCGCGATTTCTCCAGGTTTTATCGACATCCGACTCGCCCAGCAAACATGATTTGCAGTCATTGTCAAGAACGAAAACCGCGTTGCTGACGCTGCCTTCCTCGGTGACTATTTTCCTGGGAACATGGAACTTGTCGCCAATCCTGGCGGAAACATAAGCGACTCCCTGGCCGCCATAGCCTCGCGATTCGAACCGCACGATCCGGGGAACGGTATTCGCCTCCAGCGGAAAAATCCGCTCATAGAAAATGATTTCAACAGGATTGCCCTTGAACACATCCTGAGCGACAATATCTTCTTCGTTCTCCTTTTTTATGGATATCTTTGTTTGCATGGCGCCGTATGGGTTGGTTTGACAAAAAAGCACCTTTAAATAATTGCCTTGAGCAATCTTTTCCACCAATTCTTCCAGTTTCGGCAGAAGTTGATTGAATTTCAATGCAATATTATTGGGTAAAATTCCGGGCCGCCATTGCTGCCATTTTTCCGAATACTCTCCAGCCAGTATCTTGATTTCATCGATGCATTTGAACGCGTCATTCACGTAATCCCCGTTGTATCTTTCGACAATGGCCCGCAACGCTTTTTTTAATTCAAAAGCGGCGTTTTCCATTTTTAGGCAAATGAGAATTTCCTCAAGCATATATTTCCCGGGCAATTTTTCCATACCTGCGGCAAATTCCTGAATAGTCCGGGATGCCAGATCGTTTTTCGCGTATTCCGAATAATCAAGACCGTAAAAATCAAAATTCAGTAAATACCGTTCACTCAGCAAATTGGCAAAGCTGGAATAGATTTTTTCCGTAAAAACACGCAATGCTTTTGGCAGAACGCTATTATCGGTTCCCCAAATGTCTTCGGCAATGTTCTTGAAACACTCCGCTTCTCTGATTTTTCCGTCGCTTTCCCAATAACGACCGATGGAGGCGATTGTCGGCATGGCCTTGTACATGAAGCGTAGATTGGTACACCAGGTAGTCATTATACCACCCAGCAGATTTTCGCCACCTCTGGCATAGTCCGAATATGAGCGGCCATTGCATGTGGAGCCCGCCACTGGCGCAATCAGATATTCAAATCCCAAACGATCGTATTCGGCAAGGAGATGTTCTCTTTTTCTATTTCCGAAATGACCGGCGGAACAGTATACGTCGCGTTGATATTGCCAGTTCGCCATAATCACGTCAGTGGGTATCCGGGATAAAATGTCGGGATAAAATTCAAGCATGTCATCCCACATGATCATGCGCCTCTTCAGCTTGTTTTTAATGACATCATGAAACCTTAACACAAAATTCAGAAACAACTCCTGTTCCGCATCGAAATCAAACCCTTCCTTGCGGCATTTGTCGCAATATCCGATATCAAATGCCTCATCACCTCCGATATGAAAGTATTCCGAGGGAACAAGCTCCGACAATTGAGTAATATAATTTTCAAGAAATTTTAAAGCCGCCTGATTGGCAAAACAAAGATTTGCAACCTTGCCGAAAAAACGATATCCCGTATCCTGGTATTTTTTCAACTCGTCAAACTGCAAGGCATAATCCAGATGAGTCAAGTCGACCACCGGTATAAGTTTCAATCCCTTGCTTTCCGTGTACGAAACAATCTCCCTTATTTCATCCGGCGAAAAAAGGTCTTCTTCCGGCGGCCAGGGATATGAAGGTAGCCGTGCTTTCCATCCGATATAAAAAGCCAGATGATTATAACCGTTTTCCGCGATGAAATCCGTGTAGGACTTGATAAACGACATCGGCTCTTTTTGTCGGTTTAAATCTATCTGAGCCGCTCTTATCTTGTACATTTTTTTTCTCCAGTTGTTTGTTATTGTAGTCAGACCGTGCTCGAAAAGACTTTCAGGGTTCATGCTCCGCATATCCAAAAGGCTTTTCTTCTCACGGTCTAATTAT
>JAGYNC010000101.1 GCA_018400135.1 Victivallaceae bacterium | reverse complement strand
CCGCAACTGCGCCAGGCGCTTTATACGCCGGTAACCTCCATCATCAAGTACAATCCTGAAATGCGGGCGTTCAGGCAACGCCTTTTGAACCGGGGATTGACTCGGATGCAGGCCAGATGCGCTGTCATGCGCAAAACGCTCATCCTGATCAGGGCGCTGGTGGTCAATAAAACTTTTTATCAGGAAAATTTTCATAAAATATGATTTTAAAGGTGGAAATTTCACACACCATCTCCGTGTTTTTGTGAGAGAATCTCTCCTCTCCCCATTAGTTTGGGACGGAGGCCCCGACCCCGCCCAAAGAGTGAGCGATTTCCGCGCTGTTTTTGAATCCGTGATAAATTTTCAGAAGGACATTGATTTATGCTCGATTTGCAGTATTTTTAACCTGTTATGAATAAAAATATTTATCTTAATATAATTGTTACACTTGCGGTGCTGCTGCTTGCGGCATTGGGGGTGTTGCTGATTAATGCTGTTGATCGGGTACATCTTACCGGTCGGGAAGGATTGCGGCGACTTGACGCGGTCGAAGATGCCTTGTCACGCCGCCGGTACGGGAAGGCACTGGCTGTGCCCCACGTTTCGAAGAAAGAGAATAACACTCAATCCGGGACTCTGGCGGCTAACGCGGAATTTTTTGATCCGAACGCGGAATTTGGCGGGCGAATTATTACTGCGGCCACGGCTGATACCAACAATATGAATTTCCTGATAAATAACGACAGTACCGTGAGCACGTTCTGGGGTATTTGTCATGCCTCACTTGGCGAACGCAATTTCGAGCACCCTGAAAAATTCGAGCCGATGCTGGCTAAAAGTTGGAGTATGTCGCCTGACCACAAGGTGTTCAACATCAAACTCCGCAAGGGAGTCTTGTGGCATGATTTCACCGATCCGGTTTCCGGGAAAGAATGGCGTAATCGTGAAGTTACGGCACATGATTTTAAATTTTATCTGGATGTCATAAAAAATCCTGATGTCAACTGTAACGCGATTCGCGTATATTATAACGATATTGACCGCATCGAGGTTGTTTCAGACTACGAATTCAAGGTTTATTGGAACAAAGAGTATTTTCTCTCCACATCATTAACCCTGGGTTTGCAGCCTCTGCCGCGTCATCTCTATCACGCTTATCCCGGCGAGTTCGATGGCAAAAAATTTAACGATGATCATCAGCGGAACCGTTTAATTGTTGGTTGCGGCCCCTATCGTTTCCTGCGTTGGGACAAGGATCAGCGGGTGGTATTCGTTCGCTGGGAAAATTATTTCGGACGTGACCTGGGAATTATGCCGCCAATTCAGTATCGTGTTTTTGAAATTATCAAGCATCCGAACACGCGCTTTCAGGCGTTACGGGCCGGAAGTGTTGATCGGATGGGGCTTACCCCGGAACAGTGGGTGCAGTACGCCGATATGCCGGAATTCGCCGACGGACAACTGCGCAAGATAAAATATCTGGGACGCTCATACTCCTATATTGGCTGGAATCAGAAAAACAGTTTATTTCAGGATAAACGGGTTCGTCAGGCTTTGACTCATCTGGTGAATCGTGAAAAAATCCTCAGGGATGTCTATTTCGGGCTTGGTATTATTGTCACCGGCACGTTTTTCGCGGCAACACCTTATTACGACCAGAGCGTTGAACCTTATCCTTTTGACATTGAGCACGCTAAAAAGTTGCTGTCAGAGGCAGGGTGGTCTGATTCTGACGGCGATGGTATTTTGGACCAGGACGGGATAAAGTTTGAATTCGCCATCATGCAGGTGGCCAATCATTCCATACAACAGCGAATGTTGCCGATTATCAAAGAAGATATGGCCAAAGCGGGAATTCGTATGACTATTCAAACGTTTGAGTGGTCGGTTTACGTGCAGCGGTTGGAACAGAAGAATTTTGATGCATGCACTCTGGGGTGGGCGTTGAGTTATGAGTCCGATCCCTATCAGTTATGGCATTCGAGCCAGGCGGACAAGACCCATTCCAGCAACCATATAGGTTTCAGCAATCCGGAAGCAGACCGGCTTATTGAAGAAATTAGACGTACTTTTGATGTTGATAAACGGATTGAGCTGTGTCATGAGTTTCATCGCTTGCTGCACGAGGAACAGCCCTACACTTTTTTAATTAGTGCAGACAGTTTACTGGCACAGAGCAACCGTTACCGGAATGTGCGGGTGTTCGCCTCGGAAATACCGGGTGTCATTATGTGGACACCGCACGCGGAACAGCGAAAAGTGCCCGGGTTGTAACCGCAGACTTTGCCGGAAAAAAACAGGAAGTATACATGAATTATTGGACAAAACTGAGTATTGAATACGCAATTAACGCAGTATTGAAAAAACTCAAGGGTGTTGACGGCGACCTGTTTGTAATGCCTCACTCTTTACTTTGGGACGGGGTCAATACTACACAGCCTCGTCGTTCCTCCTCGGGTGTCGTAGCCTCGACCCCACCCAAAGAGTGAGGCATTGCACCTATTCGCCACGAGTTCTGACTTTGAATTAATTGATATTGAAAACGAAAATAAACTATATTGTTCTTTGCCGGAGCTATCTCAGGTAGTTTTGCCTCTGGCATCGGTGTAAAAATATTTCAAAATAAAATGGAGCAACTTATGATTAAAGTAGCAATAATTGGTGCGGCCGGACGCATGGGACAGCGGCTGATAAGCAATGTTGTTGAATCGGATGACTTGGTATTAAGCGGGGCTGTCGAAGCGGCGGAAAGTCCTTTTCTGGGCATGGATGCCGGAGATGTCGCCGGTGTCGGCAGCCAAGGCGTGATGATTGTTGAAGACCTGAATGACGGTGTCATCAACGCCGATGCGGTTATCGACTTCAGCACGGGCAAGGCGGTTGATCATGCGGAAATCGCCGTCAGTGCCGGATGTGCTATAGTAATAGGTACTACTGCCTTGACTGACATCGAGAGAGCCAGACTGGCGGAACTCGGGGCCGAGGGAGGACGTTTGGTGGTGGCATCAAATATGAGTGTGGGGGTTAATCTTCTGTTTTGTTTATGTCGCCAGGCTGCGGCAATTTTGGGAGAAAACTACGATATCGAAATTGTTGAGATGCACCACAATCAGAAAAAAGATGCTCCCAGTGGCACGGCAGTTACTTTGGCGGAAACAATTTGCGAGGCCACCGGACGTTCCTATAAAACGGATGTTGTCCACGGTCGGCAGGGAATGGTTGGAGCCAGAACCTCAAAAGAGATTGGCATGCACGCGGTTCGCGGGGGAGATGTGGTAGGAGATCATACAGTTATTTTTGCCACTGGCGGAGAGCGCGTCGAGTTGACCCACAAGGCGTCTAGCCGCGATACTTTTGCGAAGGGCGCGTTGCGTGCGGTGAGATTTCTCGCGACAGTGGCCCCGGGGTTTTATGATATGCAGGATGTACTGAATTTAAAGAGAAGTTTTAATGGAGAATCCATGTAAAATGGGAAATAAAAACAGAAATAACAAATACGTTGAAATACTCGATACTTCGTTGCGGGATGGCGAGCAAACACCGGGTGTTTCCTTTACCCCGTTGGAAAAACTACAGATAGCTCGGGTTTTGCTGAGCAAGGTTCGGGTTGATCGGTTGGAGATTGGTTCTGCCCGGGTATCCGAGGGCGAGCACCTTGGTGTAACCGATATCATTCATTGGGCCGAGAAACGCAATATGCAAGAGCGTCTCGAAATCCTTGGATTTGTCGATGATGGCAAATCCGTTGACTGGATAAAAAGCGTTGGTGGTAAAGTTATTAATTTACTCACTAAGGGATCTGAAAAACACTGCCGGGTGCAGCTCGGAAAAACTCCTGAAGAGCATTTCTCGCAGGTAGCAAAAAATATTGAATATGCGGTGGAGCAGGGGCTGACGGTTAATGTTTACCTGGAAGACTGGTCGGGGGGGATGCGCGACAGCTTTCAATACGTTCATGCTTTTATCTCCCGGCTTATAACTTTGCCGGTAGCACGTATCATGCTTCCAGATACGCTTGGAATAATAAATCCGGAAAACTTAACCCGTTATCTGGATTGGCTTTATGCTGTGTTTCCGAACGTAAAGCTGGATTTTCACGCCCATAATGATTATGGTTTGGCTACTGCTAATTCGCTGGCTGCCATCCGGGCGGGTATCAGCGGAATCCATACCACGGTCAATGGATTGGGCGAACGTACCGGCAATCAGTCGCTGTGCGAGATCGCTGTAGCAATCAGCGACATGACCAGTCGCAAAACTCATCTGTGCGAGAAACAGTTTCAGTACGCTTGCGACCTTCTCCAAACCATCTCTGGCAAGAGGAATGCGTGGAATTCGCCGATTGTTGGTTCTGATGTCTTTACGCAGACCTGCGGAGTCCATGCTGACGGCGACAAAAAAGGCAATCTCTACGCCAATGCATTGTTGCCTGAACGCTTCTGTCGCAGACGACGTTATGCCTTGGGCAAGTTGAGCGGGAAGGCTTCAGTAGACAAGAATCTGGAGCTGATGGGACTTGAACTCGATAAAGAGACTAAGCGAAAAGTCTTACAGGAAGTTATTCGTTTAGGCGACAAGAAAAAAAGTGTTACTCCTGAAGATTTACCATTTATCATTTCCGACATTCTTCGCACTCCCATTACCAATGCTGCGCAGTTTGTCAATTATCATATTGAAACCAATCTCAATGATACTCCCCATGCCAATGTAGAAATTCTTTATAAAAAGAAACTTATCAAAGCTTCGGCCAGTGGGGACGGTGGTTATGACGCTTTTGTCAAAGCCGTTCGCAATGGAATGAAAAAAGTCGGTGTTTTATTACCGAAATTGCTTGATTACGAAGTGCGTATCCCACCCGGCGGGAAAACTGATGCCCTGGTTGAAACAACTATAACCTGGGACAACGGTGACGGAGCTCCCATAATTACCATTGGCGTAGATAGTGATCAGCTGGCAGCTGCGATCGAGGCAACTGAAAAAATGCTCAATTTATTGCTTTCCCGCCAGCAATAATTTGAGATTATTCGAAAAGCTCTAAAAATCCGAAACTCGCAATCCAGCACTATCGTGCTCTTGTCCGCGCTGTATCGCGGCAGGCGAGTGGAATTTCGTATTTCCGTCTCGAAAAGCCCTTTTGGGTTCATGCTCCGCATGTCCCAAAGGTTTTTCTTCTTACGGTCTTTGTTCATTTAAAAAAAATTCTTTGAAATAACTTAAAACCTTACAATTTTGTCGGGGTGGGAAAAAGTACCTCAAGCTTCCAGCTTGAGAAGAAATACCGCAAGCAAAGATGACTGCGGTACCATACATAAAAAACGAAACGCAAGACTCAATTCATGATTCCGCTTGAATCCATGCATTCCTTTGACGGTCAAAATAACAAAGTCAACTGGTAAGCTATTGTTCACGGACAGATAAAATTCCGTCCTGATTTAAGACAGGAATATGCCATAACGGTTATGCCTTTGTCTCAGGAATCGGTACAGCAGATTTTGCATTCTTCTCCAACTGAATAGGATCACGGAATGCGGGAAACAGGATATGGAAGAACTTTCAGATAAACAAAACAACCGCTATCTTTCAGGTTTTTCTGTTCCTAATCTTCAAAATTCCAGGAAGTTTAATTTAGCTTTTCATGGACGTTGCCAAATTCAGCACCCGACAGGTACTAAGTCTTCCAAATGATTTTTTGCATAGCATGGGAACTTTTTGCAAATTATACAAAAAAAACAGGGCAGACTTAATGAATTATTCTGTTTTTTATTAATGGAATTTCTACTTTATCGTGATTGTGGAATGATACTATTATACTCTTTTACAGTAACCAGTTTATTGTTTTTAACAAATCCTTCAGGTCGGTCTTTTAAACGTTCGATCAATTTGAATCGCCACTTAGATATTTCAATATTGTAACCAGGGGTTTTAATAAGATTGTGCATCTCTTTAGGGTCACTCTCTAAGTCAAAATAATATTCTTTCCCGGAAATGGGCTCCCATATATATTTTCGTTTACCATCAGTCACGCATTGATGATTTGGCGCGTGTTCTATATGCAGGCAGTCACGCCATTTTGTGTTTTCCTCCCCTTTTAATAATGGATACATACTCCTGCCGTCGACAGTATCAGGGATGTCAATGTTCAGCATATCAAAAATTGTCGGCATGATATCAGCATGGGTTGCCGGAGCATCAATTACATTATTTGGCTTTACACCAAAATATTCTGGGGTTTTAATGATAAATGGAACCCGGGCGGATGCTTCAAAAGCAAGATATTTTTTCCAAAGATAGTGATCTCCAAGCATTTCCCCGTGATCACTTGTAAAAATCAGGATAGTATCGCGATCCAGATGTCTAACTCCATTTGCCGGGTTAAATAGAAGTCGCAAAAGGTCGTCTATATGATTGATAAGACCATAATAACCAGCACGGGCACACAGTAACTTTTCGCCGCATAGATTCACTCTTGAGGAAGAAACGTGATCTTTTGTATCCCCAAGTTCTGGTTTTATTGCCCACTTTCCGATATCCGGCTCATTTACTCCTTTGCGTAAATAGCGCTCAAAATAAAATGCGGGGGGTTGAAGCGGTGGATGCGGCGCTATAAAACCTATGGATAAAAAGAACGGACATGATGGGTCTCGACGTTCAAAAAAGCGCAATGCACGATTTACTGTCCAGTTGCTGAAATGAAGATGGTCATCCAGATGCCATGGCGCGGCCGTCCAGTCATTGTGCATGATTCCGACTCCCCACATCCCCTTGCTGCCTTTAGGCGCGTGTTCCTGAAACCATTCTTCATATTCTCCGAATAAATTTTTACGGATTCCCACCGAAAGTTCCATGTCCTCAAATCCATAACGCTTTCTTCTTGGGGATTGGTGCATACTGCGTCCGACATGATAAGTTTGGTATCCGTTTTTTTTTAACACTCCAGGAAGAGTAGGAATATCGAATTCCAGACCTTCACGATAACCAACCAGACCGGACGCCTGGGGACTTTGTCCAGTCATTAGACATCGTCGTGCTGCAATGCAACTCGGGCATGCCGAATAGAACTTTGAAAAACGTGTTCCCTGTATCGACAATTCATCCAGATTTGGTGTTTCAAGAACCGGATGTCCTTCTACGCCTAAACAGTCTCCGCGTTGCTGGTCGGTATGAATTAGAATGATATTTGGTCGTTCTGCCATTTTGTATTCTCCAACTTAACTACTTATAAAGTATAACTATCTTCGTCATATTGCAAATATTACTTCCGTTTATTGCAGTTCGACCCAAACACCGTCCTGATTTTCAACGGCAGATTGATATACATAATCAGCTATACATACGTCATGAGCACCAATACCTACCGGCAGGCCTAAAATTCTTTCCTCATCATTTTCTCTTCCTGCACTTTTGCCGGCGGCAATATCTCCTATTTCAGCATAGCAATTCTCAGGAGAGATTTTTCCGGCTTTGTAAAGCGGTTTCAGCTCTCCGCGACCGATTGCCTGGGCGCAGTTGTCAGGAATGACCTTATCCGCGGAAAGAGTGAAATCTTCAAAAGCCTGTTGGTAGGTTCCCATTCCAAGTACAGTTGCCCCAGTTGAAACCCATTCATTTTTTAAGAATGGCTGTTGAGCGGTAGTTAGCAGTACTATTAGTTTTGATGCCCTTGCTGCGTCCTCCAGATTATCCACGGGAATTACCCGTTTTCTTAATTCAGGTGAAAAATTATCCCTAAATTGTTTTGCTTTTTCGAAGTCGATATCATAAATCATAATAGGGTCGTTTGGATATTCCAACAGCAAACAATCTATTGCCGCTTTTCCCT
This sequence comes from Victivallaceae bacterium, assembly GCA_018400135.1. Classification (GTDB taxonomy): domain Bacteria; phylum Verrucomicrobiota; class Lentisphaeria; order Victivallales; family Victivallaceae; genus M55B135. Next base: position 1,427 of record JAGYNC010000101.1, on the reverse strand, counting down.
GTACACCGGCGCCGACAACGATAATTCCCTTAAGTGGTTTAACCGCTAGATAACGAGCAAAAACTGCCGCCGAAGCTCCGGTCCTTAGGTCTGAAATACGTCTGCCGTCCATAATTGATTTTACATGCCCGTTTACGGGGTCAGTTAACACGATTATACCCATTATATATGGAAGGTTCATGCTTTGGTTTTCACCAAAGCCTCCGATCCATTTAATTCCGCCTGTTTTTTTCTCAACTATATATGCCGGCATGGCATTACACCAGGATTCATGTCCTATTCTTGACATATCGATATGTATTTTGGGCGGCATATCGATATTTCCTTGTCCATATTGAGTAAAAACGTAATCTACTGATTTTATAGCAAGTTCCGGAGCCACGTACTTTTCAACATCCTTAGAGGACAGTATTAGAGTTTTCAATTTTACTTTCCATGTTTTGGTTAATTATTTGTAATAACCTGAAGTGATATTTATTTGAATTATTCTTTTATGGACCACCAGGTTAAAGTTCCATTTACGGCAGAATACATATCCCAGGATACGTGACCATCTGCCCAAAGGACATTAACGCCTCCGTTATGTCTAGTTCCTACTACTCCAGTTGAATTCACACCTCTTTGAGTAATATAATATCCGACAGTAGGACTGTCATTACTATCGGCAATCAGGATAGTGTTTGTAGGATGTGAAATTTGAGCAAGTTTAATAGGAAATGCTTCTGTTTCGCCTCCTGCCTTGAAGCTGCGCCCGAATCCTGTTCCTTTGGGCCTTCCAAATATGTTAAGTCCGTAGGACAAGCCGGAATCCGTGAATGCGTAGTCTGTGTCGGCGGGACAATGAAAAGTTTGTTCATTGTTGATATAATCGTTGTTAATTACTTCAAACCATAAAGCGCCGTATGGCTCAGAACGTGCATATCGCATTGGATATATCCATTCATTAAAATCGTCAGCATACATTTTGACAGCTAGACCAATCTGTTTCAGATTGTTGGCACATGATATGGTTTTAGCTCTTTCCCGCGCTTTGTTCAGCGCCGGCAGCAACATTGAAGCCAGAATTGCTATAATAGAAATAACTACGAGTAATTCGATGAGCGTGAAATATTTCTTTTTCATTTTTGTAATTCCTTCTGTTAATAAAAATATAGTCATTTAAGCTACTGTAAAAAATACAACAGTGCCAGCTAAAAACATTTTTTAGTAAAAGTTTAGTCTCATTAAGTTGAGTAGAAAATTTGAGATATTACGAGAGTACTGGAAGTTGATAAAATAAGACAGACAAGAAAAAATGGAAAATATTTCGTAAGAACGGAAGCGAAAATCATGACGAAGAAGCAACAAAATAATCATCCGGGGACAGGATACCTCACCGAAATCAGAACTATGATTTCAGGCTCGCGGGTTATTTTCGGGTCATACTG
>JAGYNC010000100.1 GCA_018400135.1 Victivallaceae bacterium | reverse complement strand
TTGAGTACCTCTCAAACCTTTTCGAAAAGGTTCTAATTATCCCGATCCGGTGTTTTTCGCGGATATTGACATTCGAGAGCATAAAGAGCGGCTCCGACCGCTACGTTGAATTCAACATCTATGCCGCAGGAAATCTTCAAACTATCAAGCCCCTGGACACAACGATAACGTCCAAATGCCTCTTCAAGAATATCCCATATCGCGTTTCTGCAAGGAAACAGAGGGCTGTAGACAACTATTTCGTCATTGTCGAGAAACGCGGCGGCATTCGCCAGACAGGCGGCAATATCGTTCATTGCCTGAACAATAATCTTTTTCACGGTGCGTTTCCTTAGTGCTTCTCTGATACTCTTCGGGTCTCCGTGCCAGAAATGCTCACTCAAATCCGGTAATCGCCTCTTGAGTGCGGATATTCCGGCGGTTTCCTGCAACGGCCTACCGTTGACGATGGATAGTCCCATCTCGCCCGCCCGCCAGTTTTTGCCGTAAAAAACACTGTCCTTGATATTAAACGCAACGGAAACTCCGGAACGAATCGCGGCATGGATAATAACTTCATTCTCCGCGCCGTCTTTTTTCCACAGCGAATGGGTAACCAGACAAAAAATGTTGTGGGTTATGAATGACGGCTTGCCGGAAACAAGCGAGCAGATATCTAGCAACGGGATACGTTTGAACTCCGGCAGAATCTCATAATTTTCAACAATTCCCGCGTCATGATCCAGAAATCCCGGCGCTCCAATGCCAAGCGCGGCGACCTTCGACCACTTTTCTTCCGCATCAATTATCGCCTGATTGAACAGCTCCGACAATTGCTCGATATAATCATTGCGCGACTGACGTTTGAGGAACTTGCGGTTCCAGGAATAAACGAGATTGCCGCTGAAATCGATAATTGCCAGACGCCATTGTTCGGCTTCGATATCTATTCCGGCAAAATACTGGTATTCCGGATTGAGAAACAGCGGAGTCGAGGGGCGGCCGCAACTGTTTCCCGAATCCGATTCCCCTTCGACAATCATTCCCTTGTCAACCAGAGTCGGAGCCAAGCGCGAAATATTGAAAGTGCTTAGCCCCATTTTTCTGGCGCAATTCTGGCGGGAAATCCCGGGATAACGGCGGATGAGCGCAAGAAAACTGTTCTCTTTGCGTTTTACTTTTTCTTCAATATTTCCGGGAGAAATGAACTTTTTTTTATTTGCCATCAATCTTATCCAGTCCCATGAAATTTTTTAATTTGGTTTGGAGTGGTCGCTTCCCTACAAATTCAAGCTTTCAGCCTTTCTGAAAAACGTGAAGAGTAGTATATCACACTTAGCGTTATAAGTCAAAATATAAGTGAAAAAACAAAAACTTTCACATTTATCTGTTGACAAATCCACAAGTGGGTTTATATTCTTAATATAGTTTGATAACAAATTAACTAACCCGACTTTATTACAGTCATAGCATTGATTTTGATTTTTTTACTGGGAAATATCGCAAATAAAAAAAACTAACTGAACAGGAGGAACCGCCGTGAATATTTATGAACAGGAAGTGGACGATCTGTCCGGGAACTGGAAAAATCGGGTTGCCGTGGTAAAAAATGCCGAGGAGTTGAATCGTAAAATTGCCGTAGAGTTCTGTGATTTACTGGCGAAAAAGCAAACCTCAGGAGAAATACTGACCGTTATTTGTCCGGTGGGTCCGTTGGATTACCGCTATTTTGTTGCTGAACTGCGCAAACGCAATATGCACTGCCGGAATTTACGCACGATAAACATGGATGAATACCTTGACGATAAAGATCGGAACATCCCTGAAAGTCATCCTTTAAGCTTCAGGAAATTCATGAATGAAACATTTTTCAATTTGTTGCCGGAGTCGGATCGTCCGTTGCCGGAGAATATCATTTTCCCCGATCCGGAGACTCCTGAAAAAGTTACTGAACTGATTGACTCGATTGGGGGAGCGGATATCTGCTGGGCCGGATTCGGCATTACCGGACACGTGGCGTTCAATGATCCGCCGCAAATGACCGGTGAAGCTGAAGATTTGGAGAGTTTTCGCGACTGCAAAACGCGCAAGGTGACCATTTGTCCGATGGCAACGGCGCAAATGGCAATGGGCGGCACCAACGGCAATCTGGAAATACTGCCGACCCGCGCCATCACTCTCGGCATGTATGAATTGTTGAAAAGCAAAAAATTTCATTTGATATTCATGCGTAACTGGCATGCCGGATTGTGGCGGCGCGCCCTGCTGGGACCGGTGAGCAGCAAATTTCCCGGTTCATTATTGCAGAATCATCCTAATCTCGCAGTAACGATGACTGAACTGGCCGCCACGCCGCCGTTGATAAACACTGCTCAGGCAAATGGAGAAGGTGAATAAATGAAATTCGTGAGTGCAAAAACGTTGGTAGATGCCGCCCGCAATGGAGGCTATGCGATTCCTGCCTTGAATGCCAATGGCGCGACCTATGATATTGCCCGGGCGGCGCTGGAAGCGGCGCAGGAAAGCGGAGCGCCGTTGATACTTCAATCATACGAACCGAATCTGGCGTATCGCGGCGCCGCATATTTCGTCAAAATGACTGCCCTGCTTTGTGACGAACTGAATATCACGGTTCCGGTTGCGCTGCAACTGGATCACGGACACAGCCTGGAATCAACAGTGAAAGTCATGCAGGCCGGATTTACCTCCGTTATGTTCGACGCATCTCATGAACTGCTGGAGAAAAATATCAGCAAAACGCTGGAAGTGGTCAGAATTGCGAAAATCATGGGCTGCTCGGTCGAGGCCGAAGTCGGTTACGTAAAAGGCAATGAGCCGGCGAAGGAAAGGCAGATTGGGCGCACCGCCGTTCCTGAAAGGCCACTTATTACCCCGGCGAAAACCGATATCGAGGAAGCAAAACGCTTTGTAGAGTTTGTTCCGGTTGATATGCTGGCGGTGTCGGTTGGCACCATGCATGGAGTTTACAAAATACAGGATGGAATGGATTTTTTCCTTCTGGAAAAACTGCGCCGGGAAATAGACGTTCCGCTCGTGCAGCACGGGACGTGCGGAATTTCTCTGGAAAACATATCCCGGCTGACTAAAAGCGGCATGAGCAAGATAAACTTCGGAGAACCGTTTCGCTTCAAATATATCGCATACTTCAATGAACTGACCGATTCCATGGAACACCAGTGGCATGCCTGGAAAATTATGCGCGAAATAAAAAACCGTCTCAAGTCCGACATGATACAAATTATTGAAGCTTTGGGCGCAAACGGCAAAGGTGACTGAATCCATGAAAAGCTATCTATATATAATTGCTGCGACTATGGCTTTGGCAATGGAATACCTGCTGGTAAAAGCAGCTGAAGACATTTCAGTTTATCTGCTGGGAATCGTCATGTTTGCTGTTTCCGGAATTTTGCTTGCCGCAGTTTCCCCCCGCCAGAAAGCAGTTCCAGGCGCCTGGAAACGCTTTTTGCCGGGTGCATTTGCCGTCGGCCTGATAGGTTCATGCTGCAACCTTCTGTGGATCGGCGGAACGCGTTTAACCAGCGTTGCTAACGCCTCGGCCCTGGGACGCATGGATATTGTTTTCACTCTTTTTCTGTCGGCATTGATCTTTAAAGAGGAAATACCCCGTCGAATGTGGCCGTTTATCGGGATAACCTTATTCGGCGGAGCGTTGATCGTACAGTTTTTCAGCCTTGATATAGCTGGCATGGGAAATATCGGAGATGGGCTGATTGTCGGCGCGGCGTTTATGCTCAGCTTGAATAGTTTCATAATAAAACGCCTAAGCAAGCCCTTAGGTCCAGTTCGTTTAGCGGCATTTAATTGCGGAATAAATGTATTGGTATTTACTATCGCATCAATTTTCTTAGGCGAGATAAACAATATCCTAAAACTTTCTGGAAACACATGGCTAATATTGTTGTCGTGCGGTGTTTGTTCGTTTGTATTTTTTGCCGGTTATTACAGCGGGGTGCGGGAGTTGCCGGTTTGGAAAGTACGTTTGATAGCATTGACCGCGCCGGTATTTACCGCTTTCGGCGGCTGGATATTATTCGGCGAAACTTTCTCCGATCAAACTTTTATTGGAATAATTATGGTCTTGACGGGGGCCGCTGCGCTAATAAAGATTAGCGATAAAAAAAACAATTACGGGAACGAGGAACAACGAATGCTTGCGCTTAATTAGTGCTTGACCGAAAACAAGTCAAGTTGTTTGGCGGATTGTGTCTGAAATTTCACGAAATTCGCCTGATTCGGAGGCGTTGCATCGCGCGACAGTGTTTTTTGCAAAAAAACAAAAAAATAAGGTTCTGAAAAATGGGAAATGAAAAAATTATTGGTCAATTAGTGGCTCAAGCCAGAAAAGCTCAAGCTCAAATTGAAAACTATACTCAGGAGCAGATTGATGATGCTTGCCTTGCTGTTGCCTGGGCAGTCTATAATGACGCGAATATCCATGAGTGTGCGAAAATAGCGGTCGAAGAAACCGGCATGGGCAAGTATGAAGACAAGATAACGAAGCACAAAGTCAAAGTGCTTGGCGTTATAAATGATGTCAAGGGGGTCAAGAGTGTTGGCCTTATCGAACACGATCAAAAGAAAAAGATCAGAAAATATGCCAAACCAGTCGGGGTTGTCGGGGCTTTGACTCCGGTTACCAATCCGACCGCGACCCCTGCAAGCAACGCTGTCTCAATACTAAAAGGCCGTAACGCAGTGATTTTCGCTCCGCATCCAAAAGCAAAACGGTCATGTAAAACAGTTTGCGATTTTATGCGTGCCGGACTGAAAAAAGTCGGAGCTCCAGAGAATTTGATCCAGTTTATCGCGGAACCCAGCGTCGAATTGAGTCAGGAATTAATGAAACAAGTTGATTTGATTATGGCTACAGGCGGCGCGGCCATGGTCAAAGCCGCTTATTCAAGTGGAACTCCGGCGTATGGGGTTGGAGCGGGCAACCCGGTAATTATCGTTGCTGAAGACGCGGATATTGCGGATGCAGCACAAAAAATAACCCTCAGCAAATGTTTTGACAACGCCACTTCATGCTCTTCTGATACTTCCCTGATTATTCAGGAAACCATCTATGAGGCCATGCTTGATTCTCTGAAAAAAGCCGGAGGGTATTTGTGTTCCACTGCCGAAAAACAAAAACTTCAGGAATGGATGTGGGTTGCAAGCAAAAAGACCGGACAACTGACTCTTAATCCTGCAATCGTGGCGCAAAGCGCAAAAAAGATTGCGAGTGATGCCGGATTTTCTGTTCCTGAAAACATAAAAATGCTGATGGTAGAATGCGATAATCCGGGTATGGATAAATTCAGTGGAGAGAAAATTTCCCCGGTTTTAGCTTTATGGAAATATCATGATTTTGATGATGCACTGGCAATTCAGCGACAACTGACGGATTACGCTGGAATCGGACATTCATGCGGCATGTATTCATTCAATCAGGATTATATCGACAAACTTGGACGTTCCATCAAGTCGAGCAGGATAATCATCAACCAGCCGCACGCACCGGCCTGCGGCGGAAATTTCTTCAATGGAATGCCATCAACGGTCACGCTCGGCTGCGGCACCTGGGGAGGCAACATCACCACCGAAAATATCAACTGGAAACACTTTGTCAATATCACCTGGGTATCTGAGCCTTTTGATCCGGTAAAACCGTCGGACGAGGATATCTGGGGCGGTTTTTGGGCAAAATACGGTAAATAAAGAAACGGAATAAGTAAAAATGAAATTATTTGAATACCAGGCAAAGGAGCTGTTCCAGGAAGCTGGAATCACGGTCCCGGAAAGTGTCTTAGTCAAGGCCGGATCGAGTATTGATCAGGCCACTGACAAGATTGGTTTTCCCTGTGTTTTGAAATCACAGGTAATGCAGGGAGGGCGCGGCAAGGCCGGGCTGATCCAGTTTGTAAAAACCCAATCCGAGGCAAAAGAAAAGTTTGACTATCTGACTGGCAGAGGGGTTCAGACCATTCTGGTTGAGCAGGCCATTGATATTGCACGAGAGATCTATATTGCGATCACAATTGATCCGGTCGATTGTTCAACCCTGATAATGGCCTCCTCCGAGGGGGGGATGGATATCGAAGAACTGGCAGCAACCATGCCGGAAAAGATTATCCGGGAAAAAGTTGCGGCGTTTCGCGAACTCGAGATATTCCAGACTCGTGATGTAATGTTCAAACTGGGTTTGACAGGCAATGCTTTCAAGCAAGGCGTGAAGCTTCTGCTTACTATGTTCAAGCTTTTCCGATGCTACGATGCTGAACTGGTTGAGATCAATCCGCTGGTTGTGACCGGTGACGGCAACCTGATTGCTGCCGATGGCAAGTTTATCATTGATGACAATGCCGGGTTCAGACAGCAGTCGTATTCCCTGAGTCGGGATCAGTTTGACAGCGATATTGAGTTTGAAGCCGCCAAAGAAGGCATACCCTATCTACAGTTTGACGGAGACATCGGCCTGATGTGCGCCGGAGCCGGGTTGACCAATGCCATATATGACCTGGTTAATTATTTCGGTGGTAGAGTGGCGAATTACCTTGAATTCGGCGGACCCAATTACCGGCGGGCGGTCGAGGCAATGGAATTCACCTTGAGAAACAAGCCGAAAGTCATTCTGATAGTTACTTTCGGCACGATTGCACGCGCCGATGTCATGGCGCAGGGAATTGTTGACGCGGTCAAAAAACTCAACCCGGAAATCCCGATCGTAACCGCTATCCGCGGTACGGGCGAGGAAGAAGCCGACAAAATTTTAAAAACAATCGGCTTCGAAAACTTGAGCGATACGGAAGATGCGGTCAAAAAAGCCGTGGCGCTGGCTAAAGGGGGAAAATAATGAGCATTTTTATTGAAAAAGATACCAGGGTGCTGATACAAGGGATAACCGGCAGCGAGGGAAGCTTCTGGACAAAACATATTTTGGGGATCGGGACAAATGTCGTCGCCGGCGTTACTCCCGGCAAAAAGGGACAAAAAGTCGAGGGGATAAGCGTCTATAACACTGTCCGGGAAGCGGTGGCGGAGACACAACCTGATGCTTCGGTTCTTTTCGTTCCCCCCAAGTTCGCCAAGGATGCGGTTTTTGAAGCACTGGATGCCGGAATCAGGAAAGTTGTGGTCATCGCCGAAGGTATTCCGGTACATGACGCATTGCAGATGCGCAAGGCCGCCATGAACGAAAAAGCCATGGTGGTCGGCGGCAACACTTCCGGGGTAATCACTCCCGGTGTCGCGATGATGGGTATTTTCCCCTACTGGATCGATCGAGTCTACAAGCAGGGAAATATAGGTATAATGACGCGCAGCGGCTCCCTGACCAACGAAGTTACGGCAATGGTTATAAAAGCTGGCTTTGGCGTATCATCTTTGATGGGAGTCGGCGGGGATTCTGTGCCGTGCACCCGTTTTGCCGAGTTTCTTCCGCTTTATGAAAAAGACACTGCAACTCAGGCAGTCGTTATGATCGGCGAACTCGGCGGAACAATGGAAGAGGAAGTGGCGGAGGCGATGGAAGCCGGAATTTTCACCAAGCCGCTGGTAGCCTTTATCGGCGGAAGAACCGCTCCCGTCGGCAAAAAAATGGGACATGCCGGAGCCATCGTCAGTGGCGGCCAGGGAACCGTTGCCGGGAAAATAGAAGCTCTGGAAAAAGCCGGAGCATTGGTCGCTGACCGTCCGAGTGCAACCGGAGAACTCTTAAAGGAAATATTGAAAAAATGAAGAAGCAGATTATTTATTTTTGTCTGGCGCTTGTAGCAATGGGAATCATTTTAATGTTGCCGTTACCGCCTGAAATTAAGCTTGAAAGTAAAACTATTGCCCTGACAACCGCGGGAAAAGCATCATTGGCGGTATTGACCATGGTGGTGATTCTCTGGGTATCCGAGGCGGTGCCTTTTGCCATTGCTGGTCTCATCGGGATGTCATTGCTGGTCATCACCAAGGCATCGACGTTGAAACCTCTGGTAGTCGATGGCTTTGGCAATTCGATTATCCTGTTTTTTATCGGGGTACTGATCTTTTCAGCGGCGATTTCTGAGACATCGCTCCTGGAACGTTTAACCGGGAAACTGCTTTATAAACTCGGACACAGTCCGAAGTCAATATTACTGGTTTTTCTTTCAATCGGAGCACTGCTTTCGGGGTGGATTACCGATATGGCGGTTGCCGCCATGTTGATGCCGATCGCGGTTACCGTACTGAAAAAGGCCGGAGCCGAACCGTTGAAAAGTAATTTCGGCAAGGCATTGCTAATTGCCTGTGCCTGGGGTCCTCTGGTCGGCGGAGTTGCTACTCCGGCAGGTTGCGGACCGAATCCGTTGACCATGACTTTCCTGAAGGATCTGGCCGGAATCGAATTTTCTTTCGTCGACTGGATGTTGCTCGGATATCCGGCAACTATAATGATGATCCCATGTTCTTGGTTGATTCTGTTGAAGATGTTTCCTATTGAAGACATCAACCTGAAAGTCACCGAAGAGGATTATCATAAACAGGTTGATAAGTTCGGTAAAATTAATTACAAGGAGATTGCCACTGTTGTTATTTTCGCGCTGACAATCTTTCTCTGGATCTGCGGCAAATGGATATCAGGGTGGACCGGCGGCGCAATCAATTATCTCGGCATCAAGTTTGTCGCAATCACCTGTGCGTGTTTGTTTTTTCTGCCTGGGATCAATGTTATTTCATGGAAAAAGGCCGAGAAAAATATCAGTTGGGGTGGAATTATCCTGATCGTAACCGGACTGGCAATGGGGATGACCGTTTATAAAACAGGCGCGGCCGAATGGATCGCCCAGATCGCTTTCAGTGAACTTGGCGTACTGCATCCGGTGGTGATAATATTTGCGGTCGTTCTGGGCGTGTCACTGATGAAAGTAATGTTTTCAAGCAATACGGTTACCGGAATCATCATGGTGCCGTTGCTGATCGCTCTGGCCAGAAATATTGGACTCGACCCAGTATTAATCGCCATTCCCGCAGGGATTACGGCGTCACTGGCGTTCATTTTGGTGACCTCGACCCCGACAAACGTCATCCCTTATTCCGCGGGATATTTTTCCATCAAAGATATGGTTAAAGCCGGAATCTGGATGACAATAATGTCAAGTATATGTGTTACCATTTCGCTGACGATATTCGGCAGAATTTTCGGAATAATAAAATTTTAAGTAAGGCCTCACTCTTTGGGTGGGGTCGAGGCTACGACAC
>JAGYNC010000010.1 GCA_018400135.1 Victivallaceae bacterium | reverse complement strand
CGCGCCTGACCCTCGCCAATGGCGATCAATTCATCCGTTTCCTGCAGGCCGTATTCTCTTTCCTTGATCATTGGATATTTCTTGCTGGATGTTGGATATTCTGATTTTACCCACTCCAAACGCGAAAGAGCCACTAATCGTGCCTCCTCGGGTGTCGTAGCCTCGGCCCCACCCCAAAGAGTGAGGGATTACCCGACACGAAAAAATCCCGTCAAAACGTCCTCTCTGAAGTTTGAAAAACCGTCAATTTCGTGCCATATTCGTTTTCCTTGTTTTGCAATTGACTCTAACGAACAACATAAACTTGCGTCAATAGGGAGGGGCCATGCAATTTTATGAGAATTTATTGAATAACCTGAACTCGGAATCTCTCAAAACAATCCTCGCTACATTGGAAACGCGAGCTGCCGGATTGCGTAAAAAAGAACTGGCCGATGCCATCAACGCGATCTGGATTCAAGCGCCGCAACGGCTCTTGAACATTTTATCGGAACCGGAACGGCTGTTGCTGGCCGAGAGCGCGCACAACTACAGTGAGCCTGATCCCGTTAAATTGAATGCCAAGTATGGTTTTTCCTATCGGATTCCGTACCATACCGGCTATCGTAGTCAACTATTGGCGATTCGCTGTTTTATCTACAGCGATTACAATGAATACTTCCTGGTTGACGATATTGATGAGCGCCTGCGAAAATTACTGCCGGAGCCCAGACCGGTGGAAGTTGCCGCAATCATCGAATTGCCGAAAGAAGGCTCCTGGAATATTCCCACTTGGAGAGACAAAGACAACCGCGAAACGCGTTCATTGCGCGAGTACAAATCTGAACTCATCGCGCCGGCGGAGCTGCGCCGTCTGCTGCAACTGACGGCAGCCGGGAAATTGCGCGTCGGCGAGAGAACCGGCGTGCCGTCGGCGGCAACGCGCAAAATTGTTTCCGAAGCTTTGTGCGCACCGGAACTTGAGCTTGCCAACCAGGAACAAGATGACCCTGATACGCAACTCCCTCCCGAGGCATCCCGGGCACATGCCTGGCCGATCCTGCTACAGCAGTGCGGCTGGGCCAAAGCCAAGGGGGGAAAGCTCGAGTTGACGCGTCAGGGCAAGGCAATATTTGAGAATTTCACATTTGCACTTTACGCGGAAGGCGTTAAAAAATTTATCGCCGACAAAAATTTTGACGAAATGTCGCAAGTCAGCATCATCAAGGGACAATCCGGTCGGCAGACAAGTCGCTATCGCATTGCGGTACCCCATCGAAGATACGCGATTATGGACTGTATTCGGAGTTTGCCGACGGGAGAGTGGGTGGAACTTGAGGAGGCGTACCGTATTCTTGTAGCTTCAGGCGGCAATTGCCGCGTTGTCTCGGAGGGATTCTGTCTTTATATCTACAGCCAACAATACGGCCATCTGGGCGGGTCGGAACGCATGCTCGGACGTGTCTATTTCCGTCAGCTTGCCGGCAATGCGCTGGCAACGCTCGGACTGATTGATTTAGGCTACGCAGCTCCGCACTTTCTGCATCCGGAGCTCTATGACTCCTGGGGCGTTGATGATGAAGCGTTTACCACTGCCTACGACGGCTTGAAATATATCAGGACAACCAAACTCGGCCGTTTTTGTCTCGGCACTGACGCGAGTTACGAAGAACCCGTTGCCGAATGCAGTCGGATGTTCAAGGTTTTGCCCAACCTCGAAATCGTGGTAACCAATCCCGGAGAGTTTTCATCGGCAGATGCCGCGATGCTTGAACGTTTCGCGAAAAAGAAATCCGACGCCGTCTGGAAATTGGACAACTCAACCATCCTGAAGGCACTTGCGGCGGGCGACTCGGAGGATGACATCATCAAGATTATGCGCGCTGGTTCCGACAATGAATTGCCGATTACGGTCTTGCGTCTGATCACGGATGTCGCGTCCCGGGCAAATGCCGCGATCAGCCAGGAGGACGCGGTTATTGTGCGCTTTCGCGACAAGGAAACCGCAGCGCTGGTCGAGCACGACACTGCTGCCCGCAAGACAATCTTGTGTCGCGACGGCGCGGCGCTGGTCGTGCCGAAGAAAAGTCTCAAGACATTTCAGACGGCAGCACGCAAATTGGGAATATTGATTTCGTGAAAGACGCTATCCATAACCCGCTGATCATCCAGAGCGACCGGGCTATTCTGCTTGAAGTGGACAATCCGCGCTACGAGGAAGCCCGAGACGCGCTGGCGGCTTTCGCCGAGTTGGAAAAATCGCCGGAACACATCCATACCTACCGGATTACTCCTTTGTCCGTCTGGAACGCCTGCGCCGCCGGACACGGGGGTGATGCCATTGTTGCTACACTCTGCAATCTGGCAAAATACCCGCCGCCGGAACATGTCATGACGGAAATACGCGACTTTGCTTCACGTTATGGTCGCCTGCACATTACGCGTGATGAAGACGGCTTACTGCTCACTGCCAACGATCCGGCGCTTCGTGAGGAGATCGCCAGACACGAGAAACTGCGTTCCATACTTGGCGAACGGCTTGAATCCGGGACTTTCCGCATTGATCCGGTTCATCGCGGCATTCTGAAACAGGCTCTCATCAAAATCGGCTACCCGGCCGAGGATCTGGCCGGCTACTGCGATGGGGAAACACTGGAGATTATCCTGAGAACAAAAACGCGAAGCGGTATGCCATTTTCGCCTCGCCACTACCAGTCCGACGCCGTCGACAGTTTTCACGTAAACGGCACGGCACGCGGCGGTTCCGGCGTTATCGTTCTGCCTTGCGGAGCCGGGAAAACCATCGTTGGCATGACCTGTATGGAGAAGTTACAAATGTCGACACTGATTCTGGCCACCAATGTTACCGCAGTTCGACAGTGGATTGCCGAGATTCTGGACAAGACCAGCCTACATGAAGACCAGGTCGGCGAATATTCCGGGAAAGTCAAGGATATTCGCCCGATAACCGTTTCCACCTATCAGATCATGACCTACCGGAAACATGTTGATGCGTCATTCGATCATTTGCAATTGTTCGATAAACGCGAATGGGGACTGATTATCTACGACGAAGTACATCTGTTGCCCGCCCCGATATTTCAGATTACCGCCTCCATTCAGGCCCGCCGCCGCCTGGGGCTGACCGCCACCCTGGTGCGCGAGGATGGCCGCGAGGACGACGTTTTCGCCCTCATCGGCCCCAAGCGTTACGATGTGCCGTGGAAAATCCTCGAAAAACAGGGTTGGATCGCCAAGGCGCGATGCGAGGAGATACGCGTGCGTATGGATAATAAATTGCGAATGCATTACGCCACTGCCGATAAACGCGGCAAGTTTCGCATTGCTTCTGAGAATCCGCGAAAACTCGCGGTCGCGCGCAAATTGCTGCGCCGGCACCAAAACGATCCAGTGCTGATTATCGGCATGTACGTCGAACAATTGCGGCATATTGCGTCCGAGTTGGACATTCCGGTACTCACCGGCTCCACCGGACAAGCAAAACGCGAAAAGCTGTTCGCCGATTTCCGCGAGGGCCGCGTCAAGGTACTGGCTTGCTCGAAAATCGCCAATTTCTCGGTTGACCTGCCGGATGCCGCCGCCGCCATTCAGATTTCCGGCACGTTCGGCTCGCGCCAGGAGGAGGCACAGCGGCTCGGCCGTGTCCTGCGTCCCAAAAAAGGCGAAAACCAGGCACACTTCTATTCGCTGGTCAGCCATGAGACAGTAGAACAGGATTTCGCTATGAACCGGCAGTTGTTTCTCTGCGAACAGGGTTATGAATACCATATCCGCCACGAGTAGGAGACTTGAATCGTGAAAATTATTTTCGGCAACACCTGGGAAGTGTTCTTTGCAAATTTGTCGGCCTGGTCGCAACTCTCGATTGCCGCCCGCAAATATTTCCTAAAAATAACCGGCGACTTGAATCTTCCTGATCGGGAGAACAACGCCGTGTTCCGGGCCGAGTTCCAGTCATGCGGTTTCATCGAAGGTGATTGTCTGCGCCTCGCGCCGGAACTGCGTCCGCTACGTCGCCTGATGACCTCGATGCACCGTCATCGCGTTTTCAACAATTCGAATTTCGACTTGGTGGAATATTGCCGGGAACACCTGACCAATGCCGATTGCATCACGCTCTGCAACAGCGGCTGGAATCCGCATTGGCAGACACTGCGTCGCATGGCGCTGGACGAGCACCGCTTGAAATCGTTTATCGACTGCGAACAAATCGAGACATGGGAAGCCTTGCCGACATCGCGCGCTTTTCATCGCGAGGCATGCCCTATGAATGATGCTATGGCCGCTGTTATCAAACAATGGCTGAAACGGTGTCTTGACGGAAAAGCGCCGTTGTCGTTTCAGACTATCGCCGTCGAATACGCGAAAAACCCGGAACTTGTCTCTCAAGCGCTTGACGCGGCAATATATTATCTGTTGCTTTTTCCCGCGTTGAACAATGAGCTTGAACCGGTATTCGGTATAATTCCCGAAGCAGGACACAACTTTAATTTCACGAAACCAAAGTTTCCCGACGGGATAGAAAAAATCCCCGCCGGAGCCTCCGTTGTTGCGGAGACTCCATATCTGTTAAACGACATTACACTCCTGCTCGTCCATACCACGCCAGACGGACTTGCCTGCAAAACCAACGGCAGAATCTACAAACGGCAGCAAGACGCACTGGCCGCCGAACTTACCTCGTTGCCAGCCTATACTCTGTTCGCTACCGACCGGCACGCCAGAGTCCGCAGCGCCATCGACTGGTCTCTTAATTTGAAACTGATTGAGAGAAGCGGCAGCGCGATTGACAATGTCGAGCGGATTTGCATTACCAACAGCGGACGTTCCTGGCTCACTTCAAGTGTCGGAGAACGGCTTAAAGCCGTGCTGGACACTTTGCTGCGCTCATACCGGGAACGACTGAGCAGACGGACACGCCCCATCTATTTCGGCGAACGGCATGTCGCGTTCGCTTCACAATCCATTCACGAGCTGGAGATATTCAACAACGATAACGACCCTCAGAAAATAGTTGCTGAATCGTTAGGCAAGTGCGGGACGCGGTGGCTGCCGCTCGATGGATTTCTCAACTGGCAGGCGGAAGCGAACAACCCGTTCATCAATATCGCCGCGAACAAGGCACGTGCCCGGTTTCTTATCCGCGACATGACGACTTCGGACAAGAAACGGCGCTGGCGGGATTACGTTGCAAGTTTCTTTGAAGATCGCTTTTTCCCTCTTGGATGCGCTTGTCTGTGTCAAGACGATCAGGGGAAATACTGGTTCCGTCTCACTCCGGCCGGTGTGTATCTCATCGGCGCAAGCAATCATTTTGACTACGAGGAACCGCAGTCGACCGGCAAAATTCTGGTTCAACCCAATTTCGAGGTGGTTTTCACCGCTGCCAATCCTGCGGCGGAAAGCGAACTTGCCAGATGCGCCGCACGTGTTGGAACCGGTGCCGTGGGAGTAGTGTTCCACATCACCCGGGACGCGATCCTCAACGCGACAGATTGCGGCATGAAACCCGAAGAAATCATTGCCGTCCTGAAAAAGTTTTCCGACAAGCCGTTGCCTGCCAATGTCGCAACGCAGATAAATGACTGGGCGGCATCCTATCGTCAGGTAACTATAAGACCTGCCCTGCTCGTCAGTTGTCCGGATAAAACAACCGCCTCTCTGCTACAATCCATGATGCGCAAAAAAACAAGTTTCATCAATGAAACCACGCTCGAAATAGAAGGCAAAACGTTGCCCGAACTGAAAAAACTCCTGAAGAAAAACGGTTTCGGTCTGCGTGAAATATGAAAGCGGAGAATCGGTTAACGAGAACGGGTAACGAGTAGAATAAAAAGTGAGGCATTACTTTTTACCACGAAAAAACCGCTTTCCTTTGCATTTTTCTTTGATTCTGGCAAAATCAACCCTATGATATAGAGTGTTAAACAGAAACTATTTCGGGACTGTCATGGGCACAGTGTTGGCAGTGTGGATTCACAAGGCAGCGCAGTCTGTCGTCATGGGCTTTGACCTATTGCAGATAAACCGCAAGGAAAAGCTCCTTGTGAAGTATCACGATATTTTGAAAGTATTAGCAACGCAGCAGGGCTACGAACAAAAGCTTGAACAAGTATCGTCTGAAACCGTGGTTTCAGACGAACCGTCAAGCCAAACGTTATACATGGAGAAGTGATGAAAGAGATACAGAAGTTCATGGATGACTGTTACGATTTCTCCCGGTGGTATCACAACCGGACTGATGAGCGAAAACAGTTTGACAAAATTGTATTGCAGGAACTCTCCTGCGGAAAGAAGATCCAGGCAGCTGTCAAAGACGCGGCACTCCAGATACCTGATATCGGCACCACTGTTTTGGGCCGGACGATATCCGAGTTGAATGACTATTACTCTCAGCTCCAACGCATGGAGCAGGAAATAGCCATAGCCAATAATATACGTGCGCTCATAGCGTTGCGGAGAAAGAAAACACAATAATGAACAAAAATGAGATAAAAAATGGATTGCGTGATATTGGTTTGAAAAGGGGTGATATTGTCATTCTGCACAGTTCGCTGTCCAGTATCGGACACGTCAAAGGCGGTGCCGACACCGTGATCAACGCGTTCCTGGAGACGATCGGCGAAGCGGGCACACTGGTGGTCCCGGTCTTCGACAAGCTCGGCATTATCACTGAAACCTTGAAACAACGTCCGAACGCCATCGTCAGTGATTGTCCGTTGGGTACCGTTGCCGCCATCGGAGCCGATGCCGAATTCATCTGTCGCGACCATTGGCGCGCGGCCACCGTACATGGACACGGCACGCCGTACCTGAAGATCGCCGAACTTGGCGGTTACGTCTGTCTGCTCGGGGTGGATCAGGATCGCAACACCACGATGCATACGGTCGAAGCGCTGCTTGAACTGCCCTATCTCAACGATATCAGCGCCAAAGTTGATACTTCCGATGGGAAACACGAGGCAACCTGGAAATATTACCCTGGCCCGCATCGCGATTTTATCGGACTCGACCGGAAATTGCTCGACGGCGGAATAATGCGCGTCGGTAAAATCGGCAACGCGGTCACCCGCTTGATGAAATCCCGGGAATTAATCGAGTTTCTCACTAAAATCGGCACCGAAAATCCGGCGTTCTGTCTATGCGACAACCCCAATTGCGCCGATTGCGTCAAACAACGTGCCGCGCTTCGACGCGCCGAGCTGGCGCGCGAACCGTTCAAGTTCGCCGTCGCGTCATCCGTTGCCGGACACTACGTGCCGGAAATTATCGACAACCTAAAGACGGCGGGAGTCGATTATGTCGAGCTGGATATGCTCCGGGGACATCCCGCGCACACGCTTGACAGCGCCATCCTGAAGACTGCGGCAGCTGAATTCAAGGCGAACCATATCAACGTATCGGGACTGCGTCTTCCCGCAATTCCGACTGATTTCCCAACAATTATCGCATTACTTAAAACTATCAACATTTCTCGTCTGCTCATGCCGTTGAGTTCCGATGCCGCAATATTCGCGAAGCAAGCCGTGGCCGCCTCGATTGAACTTGTGTTCTACAATCTCGGCGTGACCGGGAACTACGCCTCCAGAATAATGAACCAACTCGCCGTCGGAAAAGAGAGCGCCGCAGGATTCGCGTTCAGTCCGGCAAACTTCGCCAGAATCGGCGAAAAACCGTTCCTCGAATCCTTTCAGCAGGGCAAATTCCGCAAATATATCACCCAACTCGACATCGAGGATGCGCTGTTCGACGGCTCCTCTGCCCTGCCGGGAAACGGCAATGCCGAAATCCGGGAACTGGTTTCCATCCTGCGTTGCGCGAGTTTTTCCGGCTATATGACCATCTCCGGCATCAATCGTTCATTCGGCTCAGCCCGCGAACTTGCCGAACAGTTCCTCTCCTTATAATTAGTGCCTGAACGAAAAAGAACTTTTTCGTCGGCACTAATTAAAAGTGCGCCATTCCGGCGCACCAGTTTTTGTTTTTTTGTGAAAACACAAAAACAATGTTTGACCGCGAATTGCACAATTATTTTGTTACTCGCATTCCGGAATTTCGAAATGTGAATCATTATATTCCGACCTTGAAGGATAAATAAAATACTGCTACTGCTCTTCATGCTCAGATTTATCGGGAAAAATGGCTGGACCGACCATTATTTACGTTGGATAGGAACTTTAGGGCATTTTCTGGGAACCGGTTTCGTGATATGGTTGTGGGATATTCGCAAGCATGAAGAAAAACGCGAAAAAAAGCACCGGATCAAGATATCATGGTTGCTAAAATGGGGGATTCCGCTGTTTCTACGGTGAAATGGATATTTCTTTAATGTTAAACGCTTTTTTTGCCTCGGTCACGGTGCGTTGTCTGATTCTTTTCAACTTTCTTTTTCTGTTGCAAAATCTGCTGGACATCAAATATCTGTGGGGCGGTTCGGCGTTGCCATCGGGAATGACCTATGCCTCATACGCGCATCGGGGGGCTTACCCGTTGATTGCCACGGCCTTGCTGGCGGCGGTTTTCACTTTGATCTGTTTCAGCGGCAACAAGTCGCATCCATCCTGGCGCCCGGCTAAATTACTGGTTTATCTCTGGTTGGCGCAAAATATTTTTCTGGTTGGTTCGGCGATTTTTCTCCGGCACAGCAACAAACGTTTAAGCGGGTCAAGGATACGTTGAAGCTTGAAGTATCACGACATCCCGACAACTGGCAGTCTTGGACCTGGCGCATGTCCCGGCTTAAACAACTTTAATTTCTGTCAGGGTAGATGAATTTCTGTCAGGGTTTCTTTTCAGATACTGATAATCTGTGGAATTTGAGTTTAAATTAATATTTTTTGCATTCTTATTCTAAAAGTCGGATAAAGCATACACTATTTACCGGTCCCCCCAATCTCTGTAGTATTGACCCCATCCCAGAGGAAGGAGTGAGGTATTACCGATAAAGACAAGAATTAAAGTTTTTTTCGCTTTTTTTGTTGTTTCCATAACAACACGAACTAGTTTATGAGTGATATGCAGAAAACTATATAATCACTGGTTGTCATCATGAAAATGATATGGATCACAATGATTCTTGTCGCCCTCTTTGGCTGTGCAAATCGCCAGCCCCAGCCTGATGTCTGGACCGATCCGGCGTGGGTTTACCACGAGTGCCCGAAATGCGAGAGTCTTGACGGAGGGTGCTATATGAAGAACAGCGTTTCCAGCTACAGGAGTGACAAGGGCAAACGCTGTCGCCATGACTGGAAACGAATCACCAAGGAAGAATTCGATCAGAAATGGAAAAAACGAGCCGGAACAGAAGACCACTATTAGGATGACAACAAGCAAATGCAGAGTATTTGCGCGTAGCCGCGCAAAACTCTGATTTGCGGCGTTCTGGCGGACGGATCGCCAAATACAATCGCTTGTTGGAAATTGAGCATGAGATTGGACAAGGAGCATTGTATTTTGATGTTTTTTCGTTCCGTTGGAAAAATTCTTCCCCGTTAATGCAGATCATGCATGTTGTCGTCCTGCGCCCGCGCAGTTTCGTCGAACTTCAGCCACCTGGCGTGTCCGTCGGAGAAGGCAAAGTTCAAGCCGTCTCCATGACGCTCCGTATCCAGCCGTTCCCGCCACTCGTCCGGCGGCCATCCCACGACTCCGGTCGCCAGATTGCCATTGGGTTCCCATGAATCATAGCACAAATCCTGGTACTCGTTGCTGGCGGAACTGTTGCCATTGAGTTGAAGCCTGCCTGCCGCCCGTTTCGCCATGAGAACGGTTCCCGTCGGATTCCTGATCTGTTTATAGGAACGCCCCCGTTTCACGCCGCCAACCTCATACATCACGGTCAACATCCCGTTCGTCAAGTAGCTTCCCCACAAATCAGGATTTCTTGTTTTTTGCGGTTGATTTTCAGACGGCGAGATGATAGCTTTCGTGCACTCGTTGTTCTTTTGCTTATGTGATGTTTTTAATTTTACCGCCAACATGGCGTCACATAAGGAAAAGAACTTTTTTATTCAATAATTTCCAATCGCATTAGGGATAAGCTTAGATTGCCGCGACAGCGGCTAAATTCAAAAACCTTTGAGCATGCGGGGCATGAAATCAAAGGGGCTTTTCCGTTTGAAAAAATCATTCAAGGTATGTAAAACTGTAGGAATCACTAGCAATGAACGAACCAACATGCAGAAATACACCGCTTTACGAACAACACTGCGAACTGGGAGCAAGAATGGCGCCTTTTGCCAACTGGAATATGCCGATTCAATATTCTTCAGGTATTATCGCCGAACATACTCACACCCGGAAAGCAGTATCACTCTTCGACATCTGTCACATGGGGGAGTTTGAAGTTCAGGGCACCAACGCTGCAACAGCATTGGATCTGATTTTTGCGCGTCCAGTGAAAGATCAACCCGTCGGAGTCTGTCGCTACAATTTCCTGTTGAACACCGACGGCCGGGTTATGGATGATCTGATTGTTTACCGGTTGGCAGATGATAAATTTTTTATTGTGGTAAACGCCGGAACCCGCGACACCGATGCGGCACAAATATCTTCCAAACTGCCGGATGACATTCAGTTTAAGGATGTCTCCGACACAACCGCCAAACTTGATCTTCAAGGACCGTTGAGCGCGGATATTCTGCAACTTCTTGGTTTGCCTATAAAGCAACTGCCGACATACTTTCACTGGGGTCAAGTCAACATTGCCGACGTGCCGGTTTTGCTCAGCCGTACCGGTTATACCGGAGAACTCGGATTCGAACTTTATTTCAATGCCAATAAAGCAGCTTACATGTGGAAACAACTACTGAAATTTTCACAGGTTAATCCCGCCGGACTCGGCGCGCGCGATACTTTACGTTTGGAGATGGGATATGCACTGTATGGCCACGAACTTAGTCTTGAACATACTCCGCTGGAAGCTGGCTACGGCATGATGCTCAAACTCGATCGGGAATCACAACGTGATTTTATCGGCAAAACCGCGTTGTTACGGGAAACGCGACACCTGAAGTTAATCGGAATTCGCCTTGATGGACGCCGTGCCGCACGCGAGGGTGCGGCAGTACTATCTAATGGAACAATTATCGGCAGAGTTACTTCAGGCGCATTCGGGCCATCCGTCGGAAGCGCAATAGCCATGGCCTATGTTGATGTTAAAAGCTGTCCCCAACCGGAAGATGAAGTAAAATTGGAGGCTGGACGTGTCATTTTGACGGGTAAGGTATCCAGCCTGCCATTTTATAAAAATGGTAGCGTAAGGAACAAGCTTTGAAAAAAAACTCCTAGATGTCGTAGTTTTCGGCTTGACTTTTGTTTTTACCATGATTTAATGCAAGGTTTCAAACCGCAGCCACAGCTGTAGCCGTATGGTTTTCGATACTAAAAAACTATGATTTATCGACCAATAAGGAAAAGAACAATATGAAGTATTATTCTGAAGATCATGAATGGGTAGAAATTGAAGGCGATGAGGCCACTGTCGGCCTGTCGGAGTACGCGGCAAATGAGCTGGGAGACATTACTTTTGTTGAACTCCCATCGGAAGACGAAGACTTAATTATCGGTGATACCATTGGCGTTGTTGAGTCAGTTAAAGCGGCTTCCGATATTTATTGCCCTATCAGCGGCACTGTTGCCGCCATCAACGACGAACTCGAAGATGAACCCGAACTCATTAATGAATCACCGGAAGAAAAAGGCTGGATTTGCAAGCTAAAAAACATCGATATCTCCGAAGTTGACGACATGATGACTCCCGATGCTTATGCGAAATATCTTAAAACTTTAATTTGAGGTAAATGAATTGCCTTACCTGGCCAACACTGATTCCGACCGTCAGATAATGTTCAATGTTACAGGGTCTCAAAATTTTGATGAAATGTGGCAGCAGGCACAGGTCGATGAACCGGTGCCGGAACTGCATGGCCTGTCAGCCGGAGTTTCCGAATTCGAAGTAACCAATATCCTGCGAAAACTTGCGGCAAAAAATGCGGTTCATCTAATTAACTTTCTCGGCGCCGGCTACTATGATCACATCATTCCGGCGGCCGTAAGCGAAATCACCGGACGTTCTGAATTCTATACCGCGTATACCCCCTATCAGCCTGAAGCATCCCAGGGCACCCTACAAGCTATTTACGAGTATCAGTCGTCAATCTGCAGATTGACCGACATGCCGGTAGCTAATGCTTCCCTTTACGATGGTGGTACCGCTTTATTCGAAGCAATGATGCTGGCTTGTCGAACCACCCGCCGGAAACGAGTGATTATTTCCGGCGCCGTATCGCCAATTTTTCGTAAAATGCTCTCCTGCTACAGCGGCAATCTGGACATTGAATTGATCGAAATCACACCAGGGTCTGCCGACGATTCTAATCAAAACGAATTTCCCCTCGCATGCGATAAAAATACCGCCTGCGTTATCGTTCAATATCCGAATTTCTTTGGAGCAATTGAAGATTGGAGTTCCTGTAATGAAGCAATCCATGCGCAAGGAGCGCTCACCATATGTTCAGCTTATCCGATTGCGCTGGCCTTGCTTAAAACTCCCGGCAAAATGGGGTTTGATGTAGTTACCGGCGAAGGACAAAGTATGGGAATGCCACTCAGTTTTGGAGGCCCCTACCTCGGATTCATGGCCGTAACAGAAAAGCTAATGCGAAAAATGCCGGGGCGGATTTGCGGCCGTACTGTGGACAAAGAAGGACGCGAAGGATTTGTTTTGACTTTACAGACTAGAGAGCAGCATATCAGACGAGAATCCGCCATGTCTAATGTTTGTACCAACGAGAATCTATGCGCGTTGAGCGCGTTACTCTATTTGGCCGGACTGGGCAAACAAGGGTTAATCGACGTAGCGGAACTCTGCACCGCAAAAGCCGTTTTTGCACGCGAACAACTACTCAACATAGAAGGTGTCTCTGCCGTTGGCGGCAATGCTTTCTTCAATGAATTTGTCATTTCTTTACCCGGTGATGCTGCTGAAATTACCGGAAAAATGATTGACAAAGGGTTTGCTCCGGGATTCCCACTGGGGCGATACTATCCAGAACGCAAAGAACAACTATTGGTGGCTATAACTGAAAAACGTACTAAAGAAGAAATCAAGGCCCTGGCGAACGCGTTGGAGGCAGTGTTATGAAACTGATATTTGATATTGGACAACCCGGACGGCGTGGAGTTTCTCTGCCACGACCAGATGTCCCACGTAAAACCGCAATACCAGCATCATTACAACGTTCCACCCCGGCCGCCCTGCCCGAGGCCAGTGAACAGGATGTGATTCGTCACTACACCAGACTCAGTAGAAAAAATATAGGAATAGATACTAATTTCTATCCACTCGGCTCTTGTACCATGAAGTACAACCCGAAATTTCATGAACGCATCGCTACACTGCCGGGATACGCTGAACTTCATCCGTTGTTGCCACAATTACGTCATGGCGGGGTTCTGACACAGGGCGCGCTGGCAGTTATCTATGAAGCCCAATCAATCCTATGCGAATTGCTCGGTTTTGCTGAATTTACCATGCAACCCTTGGCCGGCGCACACGGTGAACTAACCGGTGTTATGCTGATTGCCGCCTGGCATAAAGCTCATGACAACACACAACGCAAGGTGATGCTGATCCCCGACGCGGCGCACGGCACTAATCCCGCCAGCGCGGCGGTTGCCGGTTTTATCACTCAAGTAGTGGACACCGACAACAGTGGCAATGTTAACCTTAACGATTTACAAAATAAACTCGGAACGGATACCGCCGGATTTATGCTTACTTGCCCAAATACCCTAGGATTGTACGACAATCAGGTGCGAAAGATCTGCGAAATGGTACATCAAGCCGGTGGCCTGGTCTATTGCGATGGCGCCAATTTCAATGCCATAATGGGACGGATACGCCCGGGCGATCTTGGATTTGATGTCATGCATGTCAATCTGCACAAAACTTTCGCCACTCCACACGGTGGCGGCGGGCCCGGCTCCGGCCCGGTCGGAGTAGCCGAACACCTGGTTCCCTTTCTTCCGGTGTCACGAATTAGAAAACGCGACGACGGCACCTATGCGCTGGAATATCACTTCCGGAAAAGTATCGGCTACATCGCACCATTTTACGGTAATTTCGGTGTTATTCTCAAAGCATACGCCTACATGCTGACCCTTGGACGAACAGGCTTCCGCAAAGTAAGTGAAAACGCGGTCCTGAACGCCAATTACATACGGACCCGCCTGGCGCCTTACTTTGAACAGAAATATGACCGTCCATGCATGCACGAATGTGTCTTTTCCGCAAAAAAACAGGCGCAGAATGGCGTACATGCACTGGACATCGCCAAGGCTCTGATAGATCGCGGATTCCATCCGCCGACAATCTATTTCCCACTAATTGTGTCCGAAGCGTTGATGATTGAACCAACGGAAACCGAGTCGAAAGAAACGCTTGACGCATTTTGTGAGGCGATGATTGAAATTGCCAGACTGGCTGAAACTAATCCCGAAGCTCTGCGTTCATGCCCTGCGACCACTCCGGTACGGCGCCTCGACGAAACCCTGGCCGCCAGAAAACCCGACGTTGCCGCTTCCTTAAGCCAATAGCGCGGGAAAGAGCGGAAAAACGCGAAAATCAGTTGTTGCGCCAGCAATACGGTCAGAGTCCGACAAGTAAAAACACTGAGACATTGCAATCCCACCAATCGCTCCCTCTTTGGGTGGGGGCGAGGCTACACAGCTCGGAAGCGCTGGCACGCCTTGCTTTTTCTCGCCGTCTCGATACTCTTGAACATGATGGCTCAGAAACGTACACTTTCACAGCGAAGCGGTACACGTTCACGTGCACGTGCACGAGGAAGCAGATTCGCGAAGGGGACATCGTGTACGGGTACGAGAACGAGAACGGGTACGAGGGGGACGCGAGCCAACCAGAGAGTGAGCGATTACAATCCCACCAAAAAAACATTCACACTATTTTTGTATGACTTGAATTTTTTATGTAAACATGTACATTGCGTTTCAAGTTTTGCTATATAAGCAAGTGAACCCGTCGCCATAGGGCGAATGGAATAGTTTCACTGACTACTAAATATAAAGGATAGAAAAATGAAAAGAACTTTTCAGCCTTCAAATAGAAGAAGGAAACGCAGGTTGGGATTCAGAGCAAGAATGGCTACCTGTGCCGGTAGACAGATACTCAAGAGAAGGCGACAGAAAGGCCGGACAAAATTGACGGCGTAATTTACCGTAATCCAGGGAACCGGATTTCGCTTATATCTTGTTCGGGCTATCGGATTGGAATATTGTGTTGAAGCATACACTGAGAAAAAATGACAAATTACGCTTAAAGTCGGAATTTTCTCATGTCAGGGAAAAAGGCGTAAAATTTGTCAGCAAAAATTTGTTGTTGATCTCAGCCCCCTCAGCCGATGACCGTCTTCGATGTGGAGTAATATGTGGAAAAAAATACAGCAATCTGGCAGTAAAAAGAAATCGCGCCAGACGGCTTTTATGGGAGTCTTTTCGGTTGCTGAAGCATCAAATTCACTGCCCTGCTCATCTGGTCATGATACCACGCAAAAGTATAGCCAATGCCTCTCAACAGCAAGCACAGGCACAGTTGCAGCTGTTGTTACAAAAGGCAAGGTTAATATCAGACGAAAATTGTCACCGTCGTTTTTGATTATTATGATGATTCGATCCTATCGCTGGGTTGTTTCTCCGTGGTTGCCACGTTGTTGTCGCTTTTCTCCATCGTGCTCCCAATATGCAATAACTGCATTTGAACGACATGGTTTTTTTGTTGGACTAACACTGACACTGTGGCGCTTGGTGCGTTGTCAGCCGCTTTGCCGCGGAGGCTATGATCCGGTACCAAAACACATGATAAGTCCCAAGTTAAAAAACGATTCAAATGACAAATAGAAGTCAGTCATAAAAATTAGAAGGATTTTTTACATTGAATTTTGATAAAGAAACTATAATCGCGATTGCTATTTGTCTTGTGGTGCTCTTCGGATGGACTCCGGTTTGCCGTTATATGGGTTGGCTGCCGGAACCCGCTACGACTCAACAACAGACACAACCCACTCCCACTCCCTCTTCCACTCCAACTACTACTATACCCGAAAAGGTTTCATCGACTGAGATTAAGCCTCGATCAGCAACTAGAACGAACGTTCAAACGACAGAAGAAGTACGTACGGTTGCTACCCGGGAAATAGTTAGATTACCGTTCCAAACTATTTCTAATCAATTTTTGACATTAACATTCAGCCCATCTGACGGCAACCTGAGATCGGTAAAACTTGAAAACTATCTCAATGACAAACGTAGCGAAAAGTTGCGTCTGGATGCAAATATTCCTCCGGGCGCGCTGATCCCATTCGCCGCAAATGAGTGGGCAACAGTGGCAATAATTGACAACAGCCGAACTTCCGCAGAATCATATCAACTTATCCGAAAAATGTCCTTGCCAAATGGTAATGTATTTTTACTCGCGCAATATTGGCAGTTTGCCGAAGATTACGTTGTTGATTATAAAATAAACATTCAAAATCTTGGAAAAACCGAATTAACTTTAACTGATGTTACAATTTTCAGCAACGGACTGCCGCCATTCAGCAAACTGGCCGGAGACAAGGTTAAACGCGAAACTCATGCGCTGGATTACCTGACAGAGGACAACAAATTTCACGAACTCAATATAACCGACCCACCGGAATCCTTTTTACACCCATCGGGGGCCAAAACCTTATGGGCAGGAGTAAGTAACAAATATTTTGCTGTGATTTTATATCCCGAAAAACCTTTTGATGCAATTGTTCCCCAACGCATCGAGGTTGAAGAAAACGAAATTATGCCGCCGGGATTCTGGGATCGAATGTTTGGCCGTCCCGGGCGTCGCCAAAGCTATTATCTAGCAACAGTCGGGGGGAAATATCACGAGCTAACAGTTGCACCGGATACCGAATTGAGTTTGTCTTTTAAGTATTACAGCGGGCCGAAAATAATTGCTAATCTTAGAAATTTTGCGCCATCAGCGTCAAAAATAATGCACTTGGGTTGGGGCCCATTAGACTGGTTGGCCAGAATATTGTTGCGATCTCTAATTTTTCTCAAGTCTATTTGTGGCTCTTACGGCTGGGGAATCATTATTCTGACGATTATCGTCCGCATGTTATTTTGGCCGATCACTCATAAAGCCACCAGTTCCATGAAAAAAATGCAAAAACTTCAACCTAGAATTAAGGATATTCGAGAACATTATAAGAGTGATCCCAAAATCATGAACGCTAAAGTGATGGAACTCTATCGCGAGGAGAAGGTTAACCCACTAGGTGGCTGTTTGCCGATTCTCCTGCAGATTCCAGTGTTTATCGCGTTGTATCAAACACTTGATGGAGTGGTTGAATTGCGTCAGGTTTCGTTCTGGTGGGCTGCCGATCTCGCCAAACCGGACTATGTAGGCAGTATTTTCGGCATCGCGATCCACCCGCTGGTAATCATTATGTCCGCGCTGATGATATTGCAGCAGAAGCTTACCCCTGCCGCGATGGAGCCCGCACAGCAAAAAATGATGATGGCCATGCCGTTACTGATGCTGTTTTTACTCTACGATCTGCCTGCGGGACTGACATTATACTGGACCGTTAGCCAGATTTTCAGCATCATCCAATTGTTGGTTCAACAAAAAATGAATAAAGATGAGGTACCGAAAATACCAGGCAACAAAAAAGCAAAGCTACCAGTTTGAAAAAAACAAGGAGTATTACAATGGAAAACGCTAAATTTGAAGAACAGAAGGCAAAAGCATCAAAAACTCTTGCGACCATGCTTGATTATCTGGGACTTGAGGCGGCACTCAAAACAGAGAACAAGGGAGCCAGTATTGCCATAAAAATATCTTCTGAGGATGCCGGACGCATTATCGGACGTAAAGGGCAAACTCTTGAATCGCTGCAATTGCTGTTGAATCGAATGATGTTCAATGGCGATAAAACCTTTCCACGCATTATGTTGGATATTGACGGTTATTCACGTCACGACAGTCGCAACAGCAGCAACCGCGTCAGAAGGCCACGTCGTCGTTCCGGCGATGACTGTGACACTGATGATATTCATAATGAACAACTACAACAACAAGCATTGGATGCGGCTAAGGAGGTAAAACGCTGGGGAGAATCGGTTGTGCTACCGGAAATGAATTCACATGACCGACGTATTATCCATATTACACTTCAGGATGACGGCGAAATTACTACCGTCAGTGACGGCGAAGGTTCATCTAAAAAAGTCATAATATCCTTAAAAAAATGATGCCGGAAGTTGCAAAGCGGTAAAAAGATAGTAGAATAAATTTTCGTTTCGGGATGATTCCCGAACGTTAGTCGGAGCGTGGCTCAGTCTGGTTAGAGCGCTGCGTTCGGGACGCAGAAGTCGGAGGTTCGAATCCTCTCGCTCCGACCATTTTCTTCTACTAACACTAAAAGCGACCAACAGTCCAACACGCATCAGGAGAAACCTCAATGAAACACAGTTTTTGGCGGAATGTTCCACTCGGTATCGTGTTGTTTTTAATTAGCCTGCATGGATGGGCCGCAGAAAGTAGCGGCGCGATTAAAACAAAATGGTCGCCGATTCAGTTCGGAATTATTCCTCCAGCTCAATTTTGCCACGAAGCAGTTGCCATCTACGGCTTGCGCGTATCACTGATTTACGCTGAAAACCATGAATCGTGTGGCCTGGATACAGGCGTGTTCAATGCGTCGGACAACACTACCGGCATACAGGCCTCTCTTTGGAACATGGTGCGTGACTCACAAATAGGTATCGGGATGGGGGTAGCCAACACCGCTGGAAAAAATATGTATGGGTTGCAGCTCGGGATTTTTAATCAAACCGGGCTCAAGGTTGATGAAGAAATTCTCAATACGCATGGTTCAGGCAATGGGGCTCAAATTGGCTGGCTAAACTTATCTCAGGCCGCATTCAAAGGATTACAGCTTGGAATAATCAATTTAAGTGACTCACTTTTTCATGGTATTCAGATTGGTTTAATCAACAGCGATAAGGATCCGGAATATTTTGCGGAATTTTTGTCAGGCAATAAAAAGCCATACGATGGTCGCGATTCAGGTCTCCAAATCGGCGTACTCAATTTTAATGAAAATGGCTTTCTGCCAATTTTTCCTCTTATCAATTTCTGAATGTCCCGCAGGTTCTGCCTGCAACCCTGAGTCAGAACCTCCGATGACACAAAATCAGCACTAATTTTACATATAACTCCCACGAGATTTTTTTATGGATAAAAAAACAGGATTATGGCTCACTTTAGCTTTTTCCCTTATTTATCTTGGCACAATCTGGTATCGACCGTTGTTCACTTCAGACGAAACCAGGTACGCGGAAATCGCTCGTGAAATGATCGCTCATAATGACTGGGTACTACCGCAGCTCAATAATCTGCGCTACTTTGAAAAACCGGTTATGGGGCATTGGCTTAATGTTTTGTCGATGTGCATATTCGGACAAAACGAATTTGCCGTTCGATTTTCTTCTGCACTAGCCGTACTACTGTCAGCTTATCTTTTGGGAATATTAATAAAAAAATATCAGGGGGACAAGCTTTGGTCAACTTGGTCACAATTAGTTTTTCTTTCGTCATCTCTGGTTTTTGCGGTCGGCACCTATGCCGTCCTTGACGCACCCCTGACATTTTTCCTGACAGCAACTCTTGTTTCGTTTTTTCTGGCTTGGCGAGAAAAAAAATTCTGGCACAAAAACGGCTATTTAGCATTGACCGGAATTGCTTGCGGCTGCGCGTTCATGACCAAGGGTTTTCTGGCATTCGTGGTACCCGCACTGGTTATCGGCGTTTTTTTATGCTGGGAACGTCGCTGGAAAGAACTGTTCACGCTATCCTGGATACCACTGTTGTTTACAATGCTCACCTGCGCCCCCTGGGCAGTCATGGTGCATTTGGAAGATGGAGATTTCTGGCGATATTTTGTTGTTGTTGAACACCTTCAACGCTTCATTGAAAAAGAAAATTCACAGCATCCTCAGCCATTCTGGTTTTTTATCCCGATACTAATAGTCGGTATAGTGCCTTGGATATTGTTACTTCCGTCAATTATTCGTGGTTATCGCGGCAAAATTAATTCACTTTTCCAGGATGCTCTATTACGATATTTTGCTTGTTGGGCGGTGTTACCTTTTATATTTTTTTCTCTCTCAAGTGGCAAGTTGGCCACATATATTCTCCCCTGCTTCCCGGCAATAGCTGCATTAATCGCTTACGGCTTATTACAGCAAATCAACGATAATAGTGAAGATAAATATTTCAAAGTGTTGTTAAAAATAATTATTTATTGTTTTGTTTTGGCAATAGTCAGCATATTGGTTGCTCAACTTCTTATGCTATTGAAGATAACCCCACTGGCGCTCTACGACAACAGTGAGTGGGGGAAATTGTCATTGGGCATTATTGCCGTTGTCGGTTGGATTTTATTGCTTCATATTGCAATCAAATCCCCGGCGAAATCGCGTCAATATTTATGGTTTATCTCCGGCTCGATGCTGGCAATGTTAGTTGTCCACTTCATTGTCCCCAACCATGTCCTGGCCGCAAAAGCTCCGGAAAAATTCCTCCTTGCTCAAGAACATCGCATTAGGCCGGAAACCACAATAGTTTGCTACAAAAATCTGATTACCGCGGTCTGTTGGTATTATAAGCGCGATAATGTCTTTATTTACTCTAGGGGCGGCGAACTGGAATATGGGCTGTCACATCCGGAAGCACAGGGCAGACTGCTCAGCGAAGATGATTTTGCCGCACTGGTCAAAAACCCGGAAAATCATGTAGTTATTATCATGGACTCAAAACGCTTAATGAAAGAACTTCCCGAAGGTGATTTCAAAATATGGAAAAATTCAATGCTATTTCAGGAATATAACACCCCATGAAAAAATACTATTTCGGTCTGCTGGCAATCTATCTGCTCATCTACATTTTACCGCTGGGTCAACGTCCATTGATCACTCCGGATGAATTCCGTTACGGTAAAATTTCACTGGAAATGGTGCGTTGTGGCAATTGGGTTACGCCGCAATTAATCGGAGTACGTTATTTTGAGAAACCGGTTATGGGCTATTGGCTTAACGCGCTATCACTGGCAACTTTCGGCAAAAATGCTTTTGCCGTGCGCTTTTCTTCGGCTCTGTCAACCGGCCTGACTGCCTTGCTGCTTTTTCTGCTGGTGCGTTTTAAAACCAGAGACCCAGAATTAAGCACCCTGGTTACAGCACTATTTATTACCAGCGGACTGGTTTTCGGCGTTGGCACTTTTGCCGTACTTGATGCGCCAATTTCACTATTTATCACCGGCACACTGGTAACTTTTTTTCTAGCATGTGAACAACCCAAATTCCGGCAACGCCAAATCTGGTTATTGATTATCGCGGGAGTATCTGCTGGATTAGGTTTTTTGACCAAAGGATTCCTGGCATTCGTGGTACCAACTCTGGTAATTGTCCCATATTTGTTGTGGAACCGTCGCTGGAAAGAGATTTTTATTTTGCCATGGCTTCCAACCGCAGCCGCAATAATTACTGTTTTACCCTGGGCAATCGCAATTCACTTGCAGGAACCAGATTTCTGGCATTATTTCATCATGGTGGAACATGTTCAACGTTTTTTCGGCAATGAAGCCGCCCAACATCCGGAACCATTCTGGTACTTTATTCCAATACTGGTGGTAGGATTTATGCCATGGACACTCTTTCTCCCCTGCTCGCTTATTGGATTTAAAACATTTTTAACAGAGGCATACAACAATCGTCTGTTACGTTTTGCTGCATGTTGGCTCATATTTCCATTTATCTTTTTTTCTTTTTCAAGTGGCAAGCTGGGCACCTATATCCTGCCCTGCTTTCCGGGTGGTGCTATTCTTATTGGCTGGGGACTTCTGAACTATTTACGCAACAACAACCATAAAACATTTAATTTGACCGCAAAAATCATCTTCACCGTTCTGATCATTGGCGCCGTCGGCTTTACCGCGTTTCAACTGCTGGCCGATTACAGTGCCATCCCGGG
This sequence comes from Victivallaceae bacterium, assembly GCA_018400135.1. Classification (GTDB taxonomy): domain Bacteria; phylum Verrucomicrobiota; class Lentisphaeria; order Victivallales; family Victivallaceae; genus M55B135. Next base: position 2,290 of record JAGYNC010000010.1, on the reverse strand, counting down.
ACTTTTTCTGCCCGATGAACGACTGGTGTGGTTACTCGCGGTTGGTGCGAGCGTTTTATGGATGATTGCGTTGGTAAAAATGCTTAAGACTAATGATTACCGCAAGAAATTAATCTGGCTGGTTATCGGCCCGGTAACGGCATTTTTTATTTCTCATTTAGCCGCGCCGCGTCAAGTTCTGGAAGGGAAAGCGCAAGGATTGTTTCTGGAACGGTTTAAGGATCGAGTTGGTCAAGACACAATTCTGGTTGCTCATCCAAACGTTATGCATGCGGCCGCCTGGGTCTTCGACAATCTCGAAATGCGCTTCTATATTCACGGTGGCGAATTGGAAGAAGGACTAAAATATCCAAACAGTCAGAATCGAGTAATAAATCGTGAAGGCTTTCTTCGACTACTCAATACCCCCCCCTCCCCCGGGGGGATTATTTTTATTATGCGCGGCGATTTTCGGGAGGGTATTCCGCCTGCAGATTTCGAATGTTACAAACACGGCATTATGTTTTCACACTTTAAATCGCCAAAAACAAACAAACAGCAGCCAAGATAAATTGAATAATTTTAACTATTAACCTGATTTTGCCGACCAGCTGAATCGGTTAATCCAAGCGACAAAATCTTAACATTTTACCCTTCGAGGAAAACTTAAGCATATGGCAAAATTTCTTATTTTTAAACAGTTCCTCCGCGAACCGTCCAGAGTTGGTGCGTTGCGTCCTTCCTCTCCCAAACTTTGTCGGCAAATGATTGCAGATACAACGCTGGTCACAGCTTCCGCCGTAGCCGAATTGGGGCCGGGAACCGGCGTTGTCACAAAAGAAATACTGGCCGGACTTGGTAACGACGCAAAATTCTTTGCCGTCGAACTTGATGAAAAAATTTACTGTGAGTTCTCGCGTTTACTGCCGGACGTAACCATTATTCGTGATAGTGCCGAAAATTTACAACAAATTATGAAGCAGCAGAATATCGAACAACTCGATGTTATTGTCTCGGGACTGCCATGGGCGGCTTTCCCAACTGTACTGCAAGAGAATATTCTCAATCAAGTGGTCGAATGCCTTGTTCCCGGTGGACACTTCACCACTTTTGCCTATCTTCAAGGATTGCTGCTACCGGCCGGGAAACGCTTCCGCAAAAAGCTTCATGATAAATTTACCACCGTAAACACCTCTCCCATTATCTGGGCCAACCTGCCTCCAGCAATCGTCTACCATTGCCAAAAATGACAACAAGCATAGCGCATTTTATCAAATAATAATATTAGAAATACGTAGTGATACTCTCTCTTGTAAACAAAAAAACCCCGCCTGTTAAGCGGGGCAAAACAATCCTTAATTTTTCTTGAAAACTTCAGGGAATAAATCTTGCGAATTCGTCCGCATTGCCCTTGGTTACCAGAACATAACGCATGTCAAATGCTTCCTGCGGATCTGATGGAGGATTGTCCTCCGTAAATTTTGCATCGGGACTGACTATCACCGCTGCATCAATTTTGCCGGCCTTAATTGCCGAGCCTAGCCCAGGCACTACACCACCGCCCAAAAGAATCAGAGCAGGTCTGTTGGAATCAGTCCAGAGTTTCATTTTGGCGGCATCCCGAGGTAAACCGATCGTAGTAACGACCACACCACAATCACTGTATTTCTTGATTGCATTATCAAAATCTGCAGCAGTCATGAGTTCAAACAATGGCATATCCATCATTAACTCAGGCGGCGATCCTTCAGGTGCCTTAGGCGGATTTGCCAAAGTTACTGTATCAACAACAACATTTGCTTTGCTGCTGGATTTCAATGCATCCTGCAACATTTGCAACCGTTCATTGCCATTAAAGTTTTGGTCTGCCAACAAGAGAACTTTTTTGCCAGGATAGTTTTCGGCGATAAATTTACCGACCACAGCCCCCTGGGACGCATAATACTGAAATTCCCGTTGCCGCAACTCTGCCGTTCCTGCTCCACCGAAAACCCCGGTACGATACATCATCGCAATACCACAGACGATGACAACAATCATCAATACAATGGCTATTGGCTGCGCGTTGGGGTTAACTTTTTGCTTTTTGGAACAAATAATCATTCCAATTAGCGATAGGAACATTACGACACCGATTAGAACCGTTACAAAGTCCATATTGTGCTCCCTTTTTTAAGGTTGTTTAACTAACTATTACGCGAGAAATATGTAAATACAAATTAATTTTGGCAAAAAAACATTTTTTTTCAGGATAATTGTAATCCCTCACTCTTTGGGTGGGGTCGAGGCTACGACACCCGAGGAGGAACGA
>JAGYNC010000001.1 GCA_018400135.1 Victivallaceae bacterium | reverse complement strand
GAGTGAATGAAAGGAAGATAGCAGAATATTATAAAATTACCAGCTTAATTTACGGGACATAAGCAGGTCGAGGCTACGACACCCGAGGAGGAACGACGAGGCTGTGTAGTATTGACCCCGAACCAAAGGAAAGAGTGAGGCCTTACCAAGAATTCCCTCCGTTCCACAATTTTTGTTAATTGTATTTGAATTTTACGTCTCAACCCGTTAGATTCACAGTTTGAGACAATTTCAAAACTCTCCTTTCTCTTAAAAATACAACTTAAAAAAGGAAACAATTTCATGGGACAGCAAATTAACAAAATTGAAAAACGGCGGCGGCGGAAAGCATATTTTGCCCGCAAAAAAATGGCGGTTCGCCAACTGATAAAATCTTCGAAATCGACCGGAAAATAAGCTAAGTGGACGAGGTTATTCATTGTTGCAAGCTGACGGATGCGTCAGGTAATCCGGAATTGACTCAGGAATTTATTGCCGCTCAGGATGTTGCATTCAGCAGCTGGAGTGATGATGAGTCAGGGCAAACGCAATATACTATTTATTGTGCCGATGAAGGTGAAGCTGAAGAAGTCGCGAGCGGATTGCGGGCATTGATCCCCGACTGGAAGAGAGTTGGTCTTAGCATCAACAACATCCAAACTGTTGAACTGGCAAAAGAAGAGTGGAGCGAAGTCTGGAAGAAATTCTTTGATATTATTCACTTGTCTCCCCGGCTGGTGATTCGTCCCAGCTGGCTGGCTTATGAACCGACTCCCGGACAGGTAGTGGTGGACATTGATCCCGGCATGAGTTTCGGCACTGGCCGGCACGCCACAACTTCCTACTGTTTGAGAATCATGGACAAATTAGCCGGAAGCAGTCCGGATTGTTCCTTGCTTGATGCCGGAAGTGGTTCAGGCATCCTTTCCATCGCCGCCGCCAAACTTGGATATGCACCGATTGACGCATTCGATAACGACCCGCTTGCCGTTAAAGTGGCAATGGAAAATTTCGCCATCAATCGCCTGCCCGTCAATGCCGTCAATATCAGTACGGCGGATGTGGCCGCTTATCGTTCATCGCGAGACGGTTATCATCTGGTGGCGGCCAATATCCTGGGAGTGGTATTAGAACAGCATTTGTCGCGTCTGGTTTCCTTTGTCCGCGCGTCGGGTTATTTGATTCTGGCCGGCACCCTGCAGGCGGAATTTTCACGATTAGCGTCAAGACTGCAACGCGAATATGGTATGGAACTAGTTGATTCTCAAAATGAAAATGAGTGGACCAGCGGTCTTTTCCACAAACAAGGACAAGTTTAAATTTTGCTGTATTATGAACACTTTTATAATCAGAGTTGCTGCCATATTTTCGACGCTGCTAATTTTTGCTTCTGTGGAGGCGTCTCAGACTGATATATATGTCCCGTCAATGCATCTGGATAATATTACTCTTCGCGAATTTACCAAAATCCTCCGCTCTGAATACCGGGTCAACTCTGTGCTGGAGGATACCAGCGCCGAGCTGGACAAATTGCATCGCATCAACCTTGACTTAAAACACGTGCCATTATGGGTGGCGGTTAAATATGCCGCACGCGAAGCGGGAGTACGTTATCAATTTCGCGAAGGATTGCTTTACCTCGGAAAAAGTCTAAAACTGATTGAACCATACTATCCCGAAGAATATAAATTAAAGCATTCTGCATTGGATAAATACCCTGATGGCACACGTATTGCCATTGGAGAAAGCACGCATTATCCAATCGGCTACCGACCGGGGAAAACCGTTGTTGTCGGCAATACGGTAATAACCATGCCGCCCATGCCGGTTTTTAGAAAATTTTACTCCGGTTTCTGGTATGATTCCATGCCGCGGCAGCCCAAAACTGAGGCCGAAATTATTGCCGAAAACCGCGCTAAACGGCATCCGTATAAAATTCCTGAAGACTTTCCGCTGACTAAAGCTAAGTTATATGACATTATGGTTGATGTCGAATTTAAAGAGACCCCATTGAAAGAAGCTTTAAAGATATTGCGCGAACTGGCGATTCAGCATGATTCTGATGGACAGGGAGTCAATTTCTACCAGGAAAAGGATATAGCTGAGCGAGAATTTATTATTAACGCGAAACTGCCACAGGAATCTCTCTATCGCGTTATCAGTTATATCTGCCAGGCCACCGGTCTGGCATTCCGTGTTGCTCCCTGCGTGGTGGAGATTTACCAGCCAGAATAATAAACATCGTCTTCTGTAATTTGTATTAAAGGTTATCGTGGACTATTTTTATCCAGACAATAACAACGGTTGCTACTTGCGGCACAGATAAAACCGCAACTCAGGAGGGCTCAATTCATGATGTTATCGCGTATAATTATCGGGCTGGTAATGCTTGGCTTTATGCTTACAGGTTGTTCAACCTTTGAACCGAAATATCAACCGGCCGATATCAGTCTTGACTCACTTGAACAAAAAATGCGAAAGACGATGGACCCCAATGGCGTGTTTCGCCAAGCTCAATCTTATGTACAACGTCAGATGTTAGTGGAAAGCGGCAGCCAGGCTCGACACTATATTGTAGAAACCATTTTTAAACGCCCCGAATTTCTGAGAATGACGACAATTGAAGAAAATAAACCGGTTACCGCTATTTTCTTCGATGGCCGTGAAGCCTGGGTGGTTGATTATCGTAAGCAACGAACAACCAAAATTGAGGGTATAACTCTTGAGCGGATGCGCGTCTTTTTTGGTATGAGCCGGCCGGATCGCTCCTACCAGCAGCTTTTTCCTGAAATCCGGCTTTCACAATGCATTTTGCGTGACAACAAACCTTACTATCGCCTTGAGTGCATTTCTGCGGTAGAAGGACAACAGCCGTTCAACATCTATGTGGGGAAAAATAACTTTTTGACCAAAAGTATTAATACTCTTCTTAACGACAAAGGAAGCGAACGCTATCACGCCACCATTGAAAGATACGCGCTTTACGATAATGTGATGATTCCAGATGAAATTACTGTACAAAGCGGGCAAACAGCAAGTAAATACAAAATTATTCTTTATAAACTCAATGTTCCTTTGAAAGCAGCGGATTTTATTCCGCCTTTTTTATCTTTCACTCCGAAGCCGCAATCACAAGATTGACTTTACAGAGCACCAATCGTTCCTCCTCGGGTGTCGCAGCCTCGACGCCCAAAGAGTGAGCGATTACCACTGAACTTCTCACAGATACAGGTTTAGGAAAAGCTTTTCCTGCGGTACTTGTCAATGCCGGAAATATGCATAATTTCTCCAACAAACATGTAGTGAAGATCCCGTTCCGGATAGCAACTGTCAAGGATAGATTTTTCCAAAAAGTTTTTGGCTTTGTATTGATCGCGGTAAAGCTTGCGACATTCAATAATCAACGTGGCCTCTTCATAACCGGGCGCGTTACTTTTCTCGCCGGGAATCGGTGTCAAGCCGCACTCTTGTGTTTTGTTCAGCTCTTTGCCGGAATGCGAACCGCAAAATGAGAGCACTTCTTTTTTGCTTTCCGGGAAAGCGCAAATAGTGAAATCGTCGTATTTATCCATGAATTGCAAAGTATGCCGTTGCGGTCTTACAACCACCATAACTGCGGGCTTGAACCACATGCCGCCCATAAATCCCCAAGCAATGGTCATCTGATTGAAACGGCCGGACTGAAAATCACCGGCGGTCAACAACATCCAATCCTTGAGAAAAGTGTCGAAAATATCGGTTTTGAATTCGCTGGTGGTGATGGGGCGTCGTTCCATTCGATTCCTCCTTTTTTATAGATCACTGGTGCGCCATGCCGCGCACCAGCTATTTTATTTGTTACGAAATTATGTGTGCTATAATACTCCGTTCAATTGTTTTCATACAGCCCTCGATTATGAGGCTCGCTCGCATTATATTCTGCAAGGCAGAACTTCACCGCATTGCATTACTTTTTGGCCTGGTAGTTGCTTCAACATCCCTGGTTTGTCAGTGTCTGGAGCGTTCGATCCGCACAGCTACGCTGTTTGAATACTTCAGTGCGCCGGGTTTGTCAACCGTCACAATTACCCGAACAATTCGACTGAACCTGAGGCACACGGCAGCGACCTCCCCGGCCAGGCGTTCCAGCAGATAAAATTTGGCCTTTCGTACCGCTTCAATGACTGATTTTTCCAAGGCAGCATAATCAACTGTATCATTGAGAGAATCACTTTTCCCGGCAGCGGCAAGGTTGAGTTCCAACTCAATATTAATCAGCACAGTTTGTGCTTCCAGGCGTTCTGACGGAAGTGTACCGATAATGGTTTCTGCTTTTAAATTTCTGATAAAAATTTTGTCCATTGGAGAATCCATTAACAGCATCCTGAATTCGTGTCTGGATGACGTTTGTCGCTATCAACGCTTTCTCCGGGCCGGGTTGATGTGCCCGGCCACATCTTTCTACCGGGATAAAGGCTGGTATTAATGCCGGTATGAACCTGGTCTCCAAGGACAACGCCGAATTTTCGTCTTCCGGTATCTACTAGAAAGTTTCCTATCTGTGAGCGATGATTGTGACCGTCGTGACGTAAATTCGCGCTAATAGTACCCGCTCCCAAGTTAACGCCAGGACAAATAATGGAATCTCCAAGATAACTCAGATGACCTACACTGACATGGTCCATCAGTAAACTATTTTTGATTTCCACGGCCTGTCCGATGTGGCAATTATCGCCGATGCTGGTATTCCCCCGCAAATAACAATTGGGTCCAATTTTGCAGTTTTCGCCGATTATAACATTGCCTTCGATGAATACTCCCGGTAATATTATTGTCCCTTGCCCCAGCCAAACTATGCCGTCAATAGCAACGTTTTCCCGCACCTTACCCTGAATTTTACTTTCTTTGATATTACCAGTCAGCTGTTCGTTAAGTTCCAGTATTTGCCAGGGATAACGCAGCAATTGGAAATGTTTGTCCAAGGTTATTATTTCAGTCTTGCTGTCAGGTGCACAGTCGAAACTTAGGGTTGCAACCGTTTGTTGCTCATGGTCGCGAATTATTACTCCGTTCTCTGCTTCAAACAATTTAGCAATTAGTTGATTCGACGGCCAGAAATCCGCTCGGATGGTTAAGGTACAATCTTCATTTCCGGCTTCGAATAGTGAAATTAACCTCTCAGCGATAGTCTCTCCGGCAACAGGGATATGATGTAATTTGCGATTACAGGTTAGAGGCTCCATTTCCGGTTTTGGGTCAACGTCAATAATTTTTACCCGCATTGTGTCCGCTCCCTGGTGGTCAATAATAGTGGAATTAGAGATTTACGACAAATTTCGGCGTACTACCTCGCCCAATTGGCCAGTCCAATAATCGACATCATGTTGCAATTCGGCCTCGACTAATATCCTGATTTTATTTTCCGTGCCGGAATAACGAACGATATTACGACCTTTCTCACCCAGCGTGTTTTCGCAGTTATTGATAGTTTTTTTCAGTTCAGGAACATCGTCAACCGGGATTTTCTCTCTAACCCTGATGCTTTCCAAATGTTGCGGGAAAACTTTCATGAAGTCCGCAAGTTGCCGGAGAGTGCGCTGTTTGCGTAACATTAGCTGCAGCACATGTAACGCGGTAATAATACCATCTCCGGTCGTAACATAATCCATGAAAATAATGTGCCCGGATTGCTCTCCGCCAAGATTAAGTCGATTTTGACGTAGTTGCTCGATCACATACCGGTCGCCGACATCAGTGGTGATAACTTTAATGCCAACCTTATGCATTGCCCGCAAAAGACCGAGGTTGCTCATACTGGTAACAACAATAGTTTTGTCATTGAGTTTATCACGTTCCAAATAGTCCAGAGCCACCATGCCGATAATCCGATCGCCGTTAACTTCCTTGCCGGAAGCATCGCAGAAAATTACCCGATCGGCATCACCATCAAGCGAAACTCCGACGTCGGCGTTATTTTCGCGCACCAACTTGCCGGCATGGGCAGTACAGGTAGCGCCACATTTAGCATTGATATTTCTACCGTCGGGGGTGACGGCTGTCTCTATAACTTCTGCACCAAGTTCGCGGAAAATGAGTGGTGCAATAGAATACGCTGCCCCATTGGCACAGTCGAGAACAATTTTGAGTCCTTTTAGACTTTGATTGTCGATTGAACTTTTTGCGAACTCAATATATCTTCCACGCGCATCATCAATGCGATATGCCTTGCCAATCTGATCATTATTGATATGTTCGGAATTTATCCTGCCACTGGCGATTTGTGCCTCTATTTCCTGTTCGGTTTGATCCGGCAACTTGAAACCGTTTCCGCCGAAAATTTTAATTCCGTTATCTTCAGCCGGGTTATGGGAGGCTGTTATCATAATACCGCATGATGCTCCCATTGATTTTGTCAGATGCGCCACTGCCGGAGTAGGCATTGGCCCCACTTCGAGGACATCCATCCCCATGCTGAGCATGCCACTGGTGATGGCGGTTTCCAGCATGTAACCGGAAAGACGGGTATCCTTACCGAGCACGGCTTTATGTGAACCTCGACCGCGTGCGCCGAAAGTAAGCGCGGTAGCTTTTCCCAATAATAACGCAAGTTCGGCGGTAATAGGATGTGAGTTGGCTTTTCCTCTTATGCCGTCGGTGCCGAAAAGTTTTTTTGATTTCATCTATATATTTCCATTGTTCAACAGGGGGGCGGGATTAAAAACATCGATAAATGTATCACTACAACGGGTAAAATCAACGATTTTACCGCAACGGGAAGGGAGACGGCCGCGACTCGAACGGCTAAATGCCGATATCTGAAAGCATAACACAAACCCGATTGATGATTTGTACCAACTTCGGGTGCGATGCTTCAAAATCAGCAACAGATCCTTTCAATTCATTGATTGATTGTTCTATTTCCTGCGTTGCGCCGGGATCGGCAATAGCCTGTTCGGCGAATCGGCTGGCTTTCCCGACAATTTCCTGACTGTGTCCCATATTGGTGGAGTTATCTTCAAGTTTTGACAGTTCTTCATTCAGGTTGTCCAACAGCTCAAGCAATTCATCTTTTGCGGGTTGGTCTATTGCTGGTGTTTGTTCTATTTTTTTTTCTATTGAGGTAATTTTTTCAGTAAACATCAGATATTCTCCTGTTGGTAGCGTTATTATGTTCTACCTGAATTCGTGATAAAATCGGGCTATCCGTAAGCAACCGCGCTGAAAGACGCCGTGCAACTAAAATTAATGCATAATCTGAAAACTTCAAATATGGCGATAATCTATCGATATAATTTGCCGCGTTACGGAAAACATTTATATTAGTCTCGTGTACTACTCCGATTGAAATACCTGATAACCAAAAAGCTATTCGGACTTGTAATGTTGCAATATTTAATAAAGAGAATTGTGCTGGCAATATTTATTCTGCTGGTTATTACGGCGGCCAGTTATGGGTTGTTGCGGTTGGCGCCCGGGGATCCAACCCGCAGTCACATGTTGGGCGGGGAAACTCCGGGAACCGGCTTGTCAGCTGAAAAAAATGAATTTTCTGAAAATATTTCGTTACGGCGCAAGTTGCATCTTGATGAACCGATTCATGTCGGTTTTTTTTACTGGTTGAAAGCCGTCGTGTATCATGGTGATTTCGGCGAGTCGGCATCAATTGATCCCGGCAGGCCGGTAGCCGCCATGATTATGGAACGCCTGCCGGTAACTCTGACCATCAATTTGCTGGCAATTATGATCACATATCTACTTGCTATTCCTCTGGGAATTTTTGCCGCGCTCAAACCGAATGGACGATTCGATCGCTATATTACCTTTCTCTTGTTTTTGCTATATTCTCTGCCGGTGATTTGGGTGGCTCTTCTGTTGCAGGCCGGGTTTTGTGAAGGTGGAAAATGGCCATTGTTTCCTCTTAAGGGGGTTGTTCCAGCCAATACCGGAGATATGACCTCATGGCAGCTGCTCGCTGCAACCGCCAAACACTATATTTTACCGGTTATTTGTCTTTCCTATGGCGGGTTTGCGGTAATCTCGCGTTTCGCCCGTTCCGGCATGTTGGAAATAATCAACCAGGACTACATTTATACGGCACGCGCCAAGGGAGCATCGGAATTTCTGGTAATTTTCAAACATGCGTTACGCAACGGTATGCTGCCACTCATTACTCTTTTTGCCGGCTTGATTCCAGGTTTGATTGCGGGAAGTATTATAGTTGAACATATTTTCAATATTAATGGCATGGGGTCACTTGCCCTGCTTTCGTTAAGCAGCCGTGATTATCCGCTGCAAATGGCATTGTTTTGCATTTCAGGAGTGCTGTCACTGATTGGTATCTTGTTTTCTGACCTGCTCTACGTTCTGGTTGATCCGCGGATAAACTTTGAGCAACGGTAAATATCGTTATTTTTACAAAGTTTTCTTGATTCCCATCATCTTTTTCACCAGGGAATGGCTAGTCCGGATTGGCATTATCAGAGATTTTCGAATAAGACTTGAACGCCGCTTGATAGCGCTCTATACCGTTTCGATCAAAACTTTTTACGGTTAAATTGCGATATTCGGCAAGCTGTTCATGTGACTTTTTCAATAATTCTTCAATTTGCCCGGCATTATTCTCAACATTTTTTGAAAAGTCAGGAAAAACAAGCTGTGGTGATTTTGAGCGTTCAGTCATTGTTGCTGATTCCTCTTGTCGGCGATGCGGGGGGGAGCAAAAATTCAAGGTATCTAATATTGCTTGAACGATGTTACGCAGCAGTCGCAAAAAACCGGCAATCTCCTGTTCCCGCGCTTCAAACGCCTCTTCTGCGGGCATAGCGCCCAGTATGGTCATTGAATCTTTAATCGCGCTATCCAATAGTTGCAACGCCAGACCGTAATGTTTTTCGCATTCCTGCGGCGAACTGACGGACAATTCTTCTGTGAGAATTTTTTCTGCCTGAAGATAGATAGCGTCACGACGTCCGGCCAAGGGGGGTATATTCATTTTGACCAAACTGTCTGCCACCCCCGGTCGGCGCAGCCGACCCTGGCTGATTTTCTGAATGCGCTGTTTAACTTTGGCGATTACGTCTTTGTGAAAACGAGGATTCATCGTGGGTTAACTCTGTCCAAGTTGTTCCAAATAAGATTGATAAAAACGTTCAATTTGTGCTTGCTTATCCCCCGGTGATGGTTCGCGATAAACTCCACCTATAGAAAAACAGGCGAAGCCGCCTGATGCTGCACCACGCGCGCAAGCATCAATCATTTTTAGTTCTCCGGGCTTTTTGCCGGCGGCGATTTGGGCTGCAACCGATGCCAGTACCCCGCCGGCAAAATTGTCGCCACAACCAGTTGTATCACCGCGGGACGCGGGATTTTCCAGCATTATTTGATCGGCCAGTGCGCATACCGGATAGGCAGTCATTTCCAGCGGTTCAAATAGTTTGCCACTGGACCAGGCGTAAAAATCATGGGCTCCATGTGTAACTATGAGAGTCTTAACACCTTGGTCAATAAAGAATTTGAATGCATCATCGAAATGGTTTTTGCCGCTGATTTTCAGTGCCTCGTCCCAATCCATTACCAACAGATCAATCATTCTAAATGAATCATTACTTTCCCCCAGCGGCCACGGGCGACCGGGATGGTCTTTTTCATTGCGAAAGTCAAATACTGTAGTTACAATATTGATAGTGTCAACAGCCTTGCCCCGAGCTAAAAGCGCGGTGAGATGATCATGAATGCCCGGGGTCAGGGCAGTTGCTCCGAAAAACAGGATGTCGGCATCAAAAAAACTTTTGTCCAACATATCCGGGGTATAGTTCCAGCAGGCGCCGATATTATTGATAAAAGTCCTTTCTCCTTTACCATTGGCGTAATTAGGGTCGGAAAGCACATCGGTACAAGGGGATTCTCCGGAAACTTTCTGATAATGCTCGATGCGCACAGGAGTGCGCTGTATAATTTCCAACATTCGGCCTGCTGTGGCATCCCGTCCAAGTGCTCCAAAAAAACTAAATTTAACAGGAGCTCCATGCAACAACTGGGCAGCGTTGATCAGAGCAACAATAGCCGGCCCGCCGAGATTAAATGCGGTAAATGGTTTCCCCCCGGTGATCTCGTTAATAATAGTTTGGAAATCGGAGTCGGCAAACTTTGCTAAATCTCCGGCGAATACCAAATGCCCGGGACTCAATCCCCCGTCGCCCTCAACCCGTGATTGATACTTACGAAAAACATCACTATTAAAGTCGATGTCAGTATAAAGATAGTCGGCTAAGGAACATCCCACGGCTGCAACGTTGATTTCGGACATCAGGCTCCTCCTGAATATGATTGACTCCCGGAGGCTCGGGAGTTGTGTTTTTACCTATAAAATGACTAGTATAGCCGGTGGCTGATTTCACCAGGCGCTATATACACTTCGATTCAGGAATAACTCACTATGAAATTATCCCATATTTGCTCAGTCTAATCAATCGAAGGCATGGCCGGCAGAACCGAGGACTTTGACATTCTTATGCATATAAAGTTCTTTCAGCGCCTCGCGGGCCGGACCGAGATATTTTCGCGGATCAAACTCCGCCGGTTTCTCTGCAAGCACCCTGCGAATTGCGGCCGTCATGGCCAGGCGTCCATCGGAATCAATATTGATTTTGCACACTGCTGATTTAGCTGCTTTACGTAGTTGGTCTTCGCCAATACCGATAGCGTCTTTCAACTTGCCGCCATATTGATTGATAATGGCAACCAGCTCTGCCGGCACTGAAGACGAGCCATGTAGAACAATGGTGAAGCCGGGAATACGTCTTTCAATCTCGGCGAGTATGTCAAGTCGGATTTTTGGATCTGTTCCGGGTTTAAATTTGAAAGCTCCATGAGACGTGCCGATGGCAATCGCCAGGCTGTCAACACCGGTGCGTTTAACAAACTCTTCTACTTCATCCGGCTGGGTGTAGATGTGTTCTTCAGCTTCAACATCATCTTCCTTTCCGGCCAGTACTCCCAGTTCGCCTTCGACTGTTACATCATGCTGATGCGCGTACTCAACCACCTTGCGGGTCTCTTCAATATTCTTATCGAAAGACAGATGAGAACCGTCAATCATTACTGATGAAAATCCGAAATCAATGCAACTCTTGCAGACATCAAAATCAGGACCATGATCCAAATGCACAGCGATCGGAATAGCATTGCCGCCACTGAGTTCTTTGGCGTATTCCACCGCGCCCTGTGCCATATAACGCAAAAGCGTTTGATTGGCATACTCACGAGCACCTTTGGATATTTGCAAAATTACCGGTGATTCAGTTTCAACACAAGCCGAAATAATCGCTTGCAGTTGTTCCATGTTGTTGAAGTTGTAGGCGGGGATAGCGTATTTGCCTTCCATTGCCTTGGCGAACATTTCACGAGTATTGACCAATCCCAGGTCGCGATAACAGACAGCCATGATATCTCCTTTGTAATTTTTTGTTTTGATTTATACTTCAGATAGTTTATCCCGAAATTGCCGTTGCTTCAAATCAAATTTACAAAATAAGACGGATAAAATTAAGATTTCGTAGCGCCTCACTCAATCCTGATTTGTCGGGGGGACTATCATATCGGTTCAGGAGAACGGCGATGAAAGCGGGCAACGAGTAGAAAAAGAGTGAGGTGTTGCCAGATTTTGCAGACTACTCCAATACTCCGATTGATTTTACCACAATAAAGTGATAAATTCTAAGTATTGTACGTCAATCGTTAAATTAGCACAAAATAATTGTAATGCCTCACTCTTTGGGTGGGGTCGAGGCTACGACACCCGAGGAGGAACGATGAGGCTGTGTAGTATTGACCCCGATCCAAAGGAAAGAGTGAGGGGTTACAAATAATCTTACAATTAGCCTGGCGCAAGCGTCACGCAAAGGAGCAATATGCCTGAAAACTTTCTTGATAAAATGACGAAACGTGATGCCCGGATTGGAGTTGTTGGTCTTGGTTACGTTGGGTTGCCGTTGGTATTGGAGTTCTGTCGCGCCGGATTCAAGGTACTGGGACTTGATATTGATCAAAAAAAAGTTGATGCATTGCTTGCATCAAAATCTTACATTCGTCATATTTTATCGGATAAAATAGCTCAACTCAATGCGTCCAACCGGTTTGACGCAACAGATGATTTCAGCCAAATCGCGTCATGTGATGCCATTCTCATCTGTGTGCCGACACCGCTGACTCGCCATCGCGAACCGGACATGAGTTATATTGTTTCTACCGCCGAAACTCTGGCATCCCATGTGCGTCGCGGTCAGCTCTACTGTCTGGAGTCAACCACTTATCCGGGAACAACCACAGAAGTCTTGATCCCCATTCTGGAAAAAGGAAGCGGACTTAAGGCCGGTAAGGATTTTCTTGTTGCTTACTCGCCGGAACGCGAAGATCCGAACAACAAGAATTTTTCAACTTCAACCATCCCCAAAGTGGTCGGCGGCATAGATGAACGCAGTCTCCAGGGTGCTCGGGCACTGTATGATGCCGTCATCTGCCGGACGGTTCCGGTGTCATCTGCCTCAACGGCAGAAGCGACTAAATTGTTGGAAAATATTTTTCGGGCGGTTAACATCGCATTGGTCAATGAACTCAAAGTAGTTTTTGAAAAAATGGGGATTGATGTTTGGGAGGTGATTGATGCCGCCGCCACCAAGCCGTTCGGTTTCATGCCGTTTTATCCGGGACCCGGACTCGGTGGCCACTGTATTCCGATTGATCCTTTTTATCTCACCTGGAAATCACGGGAATACGATACCCCGACCCGTTTTATTGAACTTGCCGGCGAAATTAATACCTACATGCCGTATCATGTCATAAGCCGAATGATTGAAATCATGAGCATCAACGGCATCGCGATGAAAAACGCCAGAATATTGTTGGTGGGGCTGGCTTACAAGAAAAATGTTGATGATCCGCGTGAAAGCCCAAGCTTCAAGCTGTGGCAGCTGCTGGAAGAGCGTGGGGCCAAAGTTGACTATTGCGACCCCTATTGTCCTGAAGCTCCCCACATGCGTGAACACCCGCAGTTCGAGGGGATTAAGAGCGTGCCACTGGAAAACGCGCCGGATTATGATGCCGTGCTCATTTCCACTGCGCACGATGGCCTTGATTATCAACGTTTAGCACGAGAAGCAAAACTGATTATTGATACCCGTAACGCGATGCAACCGGGGCCGAACGTGTACAAGGCTTGATGCCGGGCTTGACCGAATCTGAAGAAATCTTAGACAGGATAACAGGATTGGCGGGATTGTGGGAAAAAATGCGGAATGAATAATGCAATAAATATATATGACACATACTACTAAAAAACGATTTGGAACGGCGATTATCATCTCCGGCCCGAGCGGTGTCGGCAAGTCCACTTTATGCGAGATGGTACGTCAAGCCATGCCTGAACTGGCATTCTCGGTTTCTTGCACCACCCGCCCGCCACGCCCCGGCGAGATTGATGGCGTTCACTACCATTTTGTCACTCAGGTACAATTTAAACGACTCATTGCCGAAGGTAAAATGCTTGAATACGCGTGCGTGTTCGGTAACTTTTATGGGACATTAAGAAGCGAAGTCGAAGACAAAATCAGCCATGGGCAGAACGTTTTTCTGGATATCGACGTTCAGGGCGCAATGCAGATCCGGGAATTCGCTGCCGCCTCGCCGTTACTGGCAAAATGCTGTGAATTTGTCTTTATCATCCCCTCATCACTCTCGGAGTTGGAAGAGCGACTGCGTTGCCGACCAGCTGGCCCGGGGGATCAGCTGGAACAACGCCTCACCAGGGCACGTGATGAAATCAACCATTGGCGGCAATACGACTATTTGATCACCAATGATCAACTTGAAACCGCGGCCGCTGATTTGATTG
Source organism: Victivallaceae bacterium (assembly GCA_018400135.1). GTDB lineage: Bacteria > Verrucomicrobiota > Lentisphaeria > Victivallales > Victivallaceae > M55B135. The sequence continues at coordinate 34,166 of JAGYNC010000001.1, read as the reverse complement.
CTCTGGTCAGGGCGATGCGTCTGAAAACAGTACGATTACCGGAGGATTACTGCAATGAATAAACAGTTTGTGACTCTCGGCGTTACCGGCGGCATTGCCGCCTACAAAGCTGCGGATTTATGCAGCAAAATGGTTCAATGTGGTTATGAAGTACAGATAATCATGACCGAATCTGCCACAAAACTGGTCGGGGAACGGACATTCCTGACGCTGTCGCATCGGCCGGTAATCACCTCTCTTTGGGACGTGCCGGAATGGCGCCCGGAACACGTCGCGCTGGCGGAACACGCTGACTTACTGGTGGTGGCACCATGCACCGCGAATTTTATCGGCAAATACACACACGGCATTGCCGATGACGCGCTGTCTACCTGCGCCTTGGCGCATCGTGGCACAGTACTGCTGGCGCCAGCGATGAACCCCAATATGTGGCATCATCCGGCAGTACAGAATAATATCAAACTGCTCGCTGCACGAAATGTTGAGTTTATCGGCCCGGAAATCGGCCATGTCGCCTGCGGCGATGACGGCACCGGTCGCATGGCAGAGCCAGCCGACATTCTGACAAAAATCAAAACCTTGCTGAATTGTCCGTAAAATTCAGCATGGCAACCGCCTCTGAATAATATCGGTAAACTATTCAGCGATTTCTTCTTTGGAGGCGTTTTTTTAATGGATGATTACCGGATGGAGAAAACCATAGTTGAGTAAACGCGAAAACTTAAGGCGCAGCATATTGAAAAAGCCCGGGTTATCAAAAAATAATTATATTATCATTGGAATTAGTCTTTGCTCATTTGTGTTCTTGCTTTCAGTAGTATTAAATTTGTTTCCTATGGGCATTCCGGGACAATGGATATACCCCTATAATAGTCAAGGGATGTTGTCTCTTAATCATATAATATTCGGCGGCCTTGTTTTTGCTGCGATATGCGTACTTGTTGCTAAGCTTTACTCTAAAGAATCAGCAAGTACGCAAAGTAAATTTGTTCTTTTATTCATCATTATTTCAGGCAGTGTGGTATTTGATATTCAAGTTTTGAAATCCGGGAAAATGGGTATGGGAGAAAACCTCTTTGCCATCTATGATCCATTTGCCACCGGTTACTACCAAAAAGCATTAAGTATCAGTTCCACAAATGACTTTCTGGGAAAATTCCATCAAAACCAGGCTTACACGGGTTTTATTAATCATATCAACGTTCACCCGCCGGGGAGGACATTGATGAGTTATTATATTTATAAAACTGTTGAAAATGTTCCCGGATTGACGGCGTTACTGCTGAAAAGCATGCCTGAAGATATGCGTGACGCGTATCGGTTGATAAAAAACAACAACCTTTTCCCAATGTTCAAGTTAACTGACGAAGTAAAAGCTGCCGCCATATTGCATATTTACTTCTTTTTGCTTATTTTGTTATTGAGCAAATTTTTATTTGCGCTTGCCGTATGGAAAGCTTATGGTGTTGACTGCTCGGTTCAGACCTCAGTTTTATATCTTTTTGTGCCCACATGCTTGTTGTTTTTGGGGCATTATGACGGACTTTTGGCCTGTTGCAGTGCATTCATCATCCTCTACGCGCTTTGGCAACCCAAAACAAAATATTTGTTTTTGTCAAATATCATTTTAGGCATATGCTGTTCTCTATTCATTTTACAATCTGTTGCGATAGCGATTCCATGCTTATGGTTGGTATTTTTCTGGTTAAGCCGCGATACTCAACAAACAGAAAAGAACCATTTTAATTACGTGTTTGTAAATTACTTTATTCCTTATGCACTGGGGATTCTGCTATTTATTGTTTTTATGTTTATATGTTTTGATTTTCTGTTGCCCCGTGTACTTTTTTCCTGTCTTCACAACAATGAAATGTTTTTCAAAAACCAGTCAAGCCGAACAATTATTTGGAAACTGCTCAACCCGGTTGAATTTTTGATTGGAACTGGTTTGTCAGGTTTTTTCCTGCTTCTCGTCTGGGCTTATGATTATTTCAAATCCATATCCTGGCGCACTCTGCCAAAAAGATTTCCATTATCGGACCAGCACGCTCTGGAATTAGCTTCATGCGCGTGTTTAGCTGTTTTATTATTCTCGCCAACACGAGCAGAGGTTGCCCGTCAATGGAGTTTGGCCTGGCCTTTTGTCTATATTTTAGTAATAAAAGCCTGTCAATATTACCAGTTCAAATTTTATCAAATAGCAATATTAGGCGTGGGACTGGTCGTGCAAATATTTATTTTTCGCTTTTTTCTGGAAATTGTTTTGATGCATACCTGAATAATTCACGTTTGAAAAGTTTTGAGTCACGCAAGTGAAATTTAGCCAATAAATATGAACATGTTGTGCTTAAACAACCCAAACCGTAGCTAACGCTGCGAGCGAATGAAATAGATGATGCTTCGGCAAAATATCTGGTTGGACAGCTAATTTCCGCGATAATATAATTCTGCCAAATAATTTCAGCCAATACCTGATTGTCAAAAACAAAGTCATCACTATTTTCATCTAAAGGCAATTGTTCCAATAAAGTTCTGGAATAAGCACGATAACCGCTATGATATTCAGACAATTTTACACCCCAAAAACAATTTTGAACAAGAGTCAGTAAACGATTGGAAATATATTTCCAAACCGGCATCCCGCCTTTAAGGGCGTAACCACCCAAAATCCTTGATCCTATCACACAATGATAAAGACCATTTCCAATCAGAGCAACCATTGCGGGAATAAGATCCGGGGTATATTGATAATCAGGGTGAACCATTATAATGATATCGGCATTACATTCCAAGGCAATTTTATAGCATAATTTCTGATTGGCTCCATATCCTGAATTTTGAGCAGTTTGATAAAAGAGAGCTTCAGGGCATTCGGTTCTTGCCAGTTCGGCAGTGTTATCACTGCTGCAATCATCAACGACGATAACACAATCAACAAATGCCTGTTTTTGCACCTCTTGATAAGATTTAACCAGGGTTTCAGTTGCATTATAAGCGGGCATGACAACAGCAACTTTTTGATTGTTATACATTCAATTGTCCTTAAAAAAATATAGTGGACAGAACCCTGCATTTTAAAAATAGAAAAAACAAAAATCGCCGCCCGTGCACGCGCGGGAAAATCAACAGATTGAGAGATAATCGGTGAAGCCGGCTATTTTGAAGACCTTTTTGATTGGCGGCGCGACATTGACGATACTGACGTTTTCCGAACCGAGTTGTCGAGATGCTTTCATGCAGAGACGCAGGAACGACGAGGCAATGAAGTCAACTTCGGTCAAATCGAACACGACTGGCAACCCGTTCGATTCGCAATCATCCATCGCGCGAATCAGTTCCTCCTCGAGTTCATTACACGCCCGCGTATCCAGCGTTTGTTCAAAAACAATGATCATCCGACTTTTCTCGTTCGTTTTTTTCATGATTCTTCACAACTCCCTGGCGATCTTTAGGTTTTGTCAAAACTAACAGAGCGTTTTTCTGTGTATACTCTATAAGGTTGAAATTTTAACTCTCCTAGCGGTTGAGATTGAACAATCTTTCAATGGTTTGCGCGTCGATTTCCGGATCGAAATAAAGGGACGCGTCAAAATGCTCCATGCGCTCGTTGACTCTTCTTCGCGCAAGACGCTGAATATTCAGGAGATGTCCGGCGGTTACATTGTCCATGGTGATGTTTTTTCCGCCGGTACCGCAGCCGAGCGTCAGCGATGGATTCAGCCGGTTGTACAATCCACCCACGGCGCCTTGTGAAGACGGGGTATTCACCAGAACGCGTCCGGCGTTCATGGTCACGGCGAACCGTTTTATTTTATCCTCGTCGTTCGAGTATATGCTTACGGTATGGCCGATGCCACCGTGAAAATTCAGATCGATGCATGTTTTAACCGCTTCATCGAATCCATCAACAACATACCATGCCACTATCGGGGCGAGAATTTCACAGGATAGCGGACACTGGCAGCCCACGCTTTTCAGGGGGGCAACCAGCAGTTTCGTCTCCGGTTTAACACTGATTCCAGCCATTTCCGCGACGCGAATTGCGGATTGTCCCACCACCTCCGGAGTCATGGTCAGCTTCTGGGAGTCAAAGGCGATGTTCGCAACAGCGGACATTTCCTCATCCGTGAGAAACCGGGCACCTCTAGAAATCAAGTCAGCCGCGAAGGCATCCGCAATCTTTCCATCCACCACCAGCGATTGTTCGCTGGCACAGATGGTTCCGTTGTCGAAAGTCTTTGACAACATTATCTGTTCCGAGGCAAAGGCTATATCAGCGGTTTCCTCGATAAAAACCGGCACATTGCCCGCTCCCACTCCAAGCGCCGGAGTGCCGGAACTATATGCGGCCTTGACCACGCTCTCACCGCCGGTGGCAAGAATCAGCGCTAGCCTTTTGTCGCACATCAGATTTCTGGTATCGTCGCGCGATCCGCGCTCGAAAAATATAATACAGTCATCCGGCGCATCGGCGTTCAACGCCGCCTCGTAGCACAGCCTGACAGCTTCGCGGCAACACTCAAGGGCACGGTGATGGGAACTGATAATTATCGGATTTCTGGTTTTCAGGGCAATCAGTATTTTGAACATCACCGTGGAGGTAGGATTGGTGCATGGAATAATTGCCAGGATCGGACCTATGGGTTGGGCAATTTCGGATATTCCGCTTTCATGGTCTTCAGAGATAATGCCTACCGTTTTCTGATTCTTGATGCTTTCATAAACGTATTGAGTCGCCACGACATTTTTTATCACCTTGTCTTCCCATTTGCCGATACCGGTCTCGTCGGCCGCCATCCTGGCCAGTTTGATTCTGTTGTTCAATCCCGCCTCGTAGACGGCACGAACAATGCGATCCGTTTTCTTTTGATTCAACTGGCTGAAAATCGCGGCGGCGGAAAGAGCCCGGGTCAAGACATCATCAACAAGATCGACTGACTTTTCCATGAGCTTTGCCTCATTATTTTCATTTAACCCGACAAACTACCTTTTTGCATCATCTTAGTAGACAAATAGGGGATAAAAAACGCTACGATAATAAACAGTTTCATGGCCGCCATACCATAGTAATTAACCCGGTCGAATTCAACTCTGGTGATACCAAACCACTGTTCGTGAACCTCATAGCACCAGCCTCCCAGCATTACATATAGCCAGAACCAAGCCAACAACAATAGTAACCCCAGAAAAAAGCCTCTCAAAAAATACTGGGACAACGCCTCAAAAAGAGCATTGATCTGTTTATTCTTTGCTATTTTTATCTTACTCATAATTTCTCTCTATCAAGTTGTTTGCTTCCATCTGGAAACAAAATTAATCTTCTGGAGAAAAATCTTCTTTCGCTGCTCCGCACTCCGGACAAACCCAGTCGTTCGGCAAATCTTCAAACGCGGTTCCCGGCTTTACGCCATTTTCCGGATCTCCAATTGCAGGATCATAAACCCAACCACAAAGATCGCAAACATACTTTTTCATTTTTTGTCTCCCTTGGGCGCGCTTGGCGCCGGTTAATACAACATTAGTTAATTCGTTATGCTACTAATCTCTCTGATTTGGTCGACGTAACCAAATCCTACTAATTAAACTATGTTGGAAAAAATAAAGTGCAAACATAAAACCGGTTCAATCGCCACATTTGTAAAAAAATTAGTGAAATTCGTGGATAAATGATTCCGTGTTTGTTTATAGAGTGTATTCTCTATTCGGGTTCGCTAGGTAGACCGGTTTCGCCGAAACCGGCCCTTATTAACTCTATCTGCAATCAACGCGTTAAACATGACATTGCTGCGATGACTGCGGTACGGGGGAATTTTCGCCGAAAACGTCCTACTTGTTTGACGTACTAACTGCGTCACAGGGCGGGGCTTTCGGCGAAAACACCCTACTTCTTGAGATTAGGCATTATTGTTCCGATATGGTTCCCACTCCGGTTCATTATCGAAAATCCAACGGTAATACTCTTTTTCCTGTAGCTGTTCGGCAGCCGTTTCATCAACGATTACCGTGCACTTGGGGTGCAACTGGATGGCGCTGGCGGAAATCATTGAGGTAATCGGCCCCTCCACTGCTTTGGCCAGAATAGCGGCTTTTTCTTTGCCGGTGACCAACATGATGATGCGGCCGGCTTCCAGAATAGTACCAACGCCCATGGTAATGGCTCGGCTCGGCATATCCTCAGGAACTTTAAATAATGGGGAATTCTGGGCAATAGTTGTCGGGGTCAGCGCCTTAGCTCGGGTTCTGGAGCGAAGCGCTGAGAGAGGCTCGTTAAAGCCGATATGTCCGGAACGCCCAATGCCGAGCAATTGCAGGTCAATGCCACCATCATTAAGAATACTGTCTTCGTAGGCGAGGCATTCCTCATCAATATCTTCAGCCATGCCGAGCGGCAGGTGGGTGTTTCGCAAGTCGATATTTATCTTGCTGAACAGATGTTCATTCATGTAGTATCGGTAGGAATGGGGATCTTCCGGCGGCAACCCGATGTATTCGTCCAGATTGTAAGTTTTGGCCAGTGAAAAATCCAACCCGTCATGGCGGTCGATCTCTGCCAGTTTGGCATAAACCGCTTCCATCGTCCGTCCGGTCGCCAGTCCGAGCGTCAATGATGGATTGGCCACAATCGCCTCAGTTATCAGGCTTGCGGTTAATGCCACCGCCGCCTCCGCATTTTCCCTGATGATTACTTCCATAACAAGTGTCTCCGTGTTTAATTTCAGTAACGCCGGGGGCATGTCGTTTCAACGGATTCGTTAAACACCCGGCCTTAAGCAGACCATTAAAATGGTTGTAACTCACCAATAATTCAAGCAACTTTTGTCTATTTTAGATATTATTTACTATAGAATAGAAATATAATACAGTTTCATTATTTGACGGTTAACGCCACTTTCCCGATGTTTCGTGTTTTTTGCAGATTTGCTTGATTTTACTCACATCAATCTCTATATTTTACATGATTCGACTCAGATATAAGTCATTAAAGTTAAATTGCTTTTTGTTGTTGAATCTTTTTCGGTTAAAAAAATAATTGCAATAATTAAGTAAGTAATACAATAAAGCTGATTATGAAAACGTTAGCAGACAGAGTTACATATCTTGGTTTTTGACATGCTTTTTGTTGTTGAACTTCAAGTTTTGTGTGGATATAAATTGCTATAGAAAAGAGGCTGCCGGTGAGAAAGCTTACATATTTTATCGTTGGTATTTTGACATTTGTTATTTTGAGCGGTTGCGCTGTTATCAACGAGTTTAAAGAAGACAATCGTAAAGCTTATCATAAAGCACAACAGCCACGAAAAAAAGTAGATTCAGTGGATGAGTGTAGTTTTTCCGGACAACTGAATGAGTACGAAAAAAGTCAATTGCGCGGTTACTACCAAAAAATTGAGGTTGAGCGCAAGCATAATCAAGAAAAAGTTTTTGGTGGATTAATTCCGAAATAACAGGACACTAAATGAAAAAAAGATTATCCCGTTTTACCCTTATCGAACTCCTCACGGTGATAACCATCATGGCAATACTTGCAGCATTGCTTCTGCCGGCGCTGAATAAAGTAAGGGATGAGGCACATCGTACCAATTGTAAAAATAACCTGAAGAATATTGGTCAGATGCTTTACTGTTATCTGGGAGACTCGAAAGGCATTTATCCGGAGGCCGCGTATTTGCCGTCGGTGAATACGGAGCCGAGCATCGTTGAAGTTCTGATGCCTTATACCGATGGGGTCCACAAAATTTTTCAGTGCCCGAAAGATGTTTATCTTCAGGACGATTTAGACGGCGAAACCTATTTTGTTCACGAAGGAACCAGTTATGCCTATGAACCGCGTTTTGGTGGAACGCGTTTAGAGAATTCCAGAATGATAAAGCGCTTTGGTGCCAGCAGGGTGGTTATCATGCACGATTATCGTACATTTCATGGTATTCCCGGTCGCCCTGGCGCGATGAATTATCTTTTTGCCGACAGTCATGTTGGTGATATCGAATAAACCGACCTTTTAAAATCATTGCCGACGAAAAAAGCCTTTTTCGTTCAGGCGCTAATTATCGGAGATGAATCATGAAAAAATTATGGCGTCAACACAAGCTTGCAGTTATTGTAACCACAGTTGTTGTTTTGACGCTATTAGGTGGAGTTATTGCACTTATTACCCGGGTAGCACCGCCTGACCCGAAAAAAGAGCCGGAGAAAGTCTTCAAATTTATTGCGTCAAACGACTTCAACCGGTTTTCGACGGCGCAGAAACGGGAATACTTACAGCAATTGCGCGACTCCGAGCAAGGCGAAAATCGTGGCCGTGGCGGGATGTTACGCAACACGCAATTATCAGACCAGGAACGAACTAATTTGATGGCCAACATGCGTCCGGTATTTCAGGCAATGCAAAAAGAACACATGGAGAAATTTTTTTCTTTGTCGAAAGAGAAGCAAAATCAGGAACTTGATCGGACGATAAAGCGCATGGATGAATTCAGGGCGCGGCGGCAGGCGCAAGCAGGAGAACAACGGCCTCAGACCGGAGCCGCCGCTCAGGGCGGCAATCGGCAACGGGAAACCAATCCGGCTGCGCGCCGGACACCATCAATTGCACGAATGAAGAGTCGCTATGAGAATAGTGATCCAATTACCCGGGCACGCTTCATGGAGTACAGGAAAGCGCTTCGTGAGCGACGCGCCGGAAGCCGGTAGTTTATACCTGCTGATGACACTTGCATTTTTATGAAGTCCTCAAATATGTGTTATAAGCAATGACTTTTTCGGTCATCTCGGCGCGGACATTTTCCAATCCCCGGCGGCGCATTAGCCCAAACTCAAACACATATTTCAGGATATTTTTGCCTCAGTAAAAGCAGAACTTTTTTCCCGCGTATTCCCACCTTTCTTTTTCTAGTGCTCAATCAGGATTTATTTATTTATTTTATTAATATAATCCCGGAGATTAGCGGCGCGCTCGAATTCCAACGCTTCGGCCGCTGCCAACATTTCCGTTTCAAGCTCTTCTACCAGTTCCTGTATTTCGTCGGCAGTGAGTTTCTTATTGGCGCCATAGGCAGCAGACTCCTCACCGGTAGCAAATATCTGATCAATAGCGTCAGCTTCAGAATATTTTTTAGGGTCAGCACCATCAACAGCCTCGGCAATCGTAACACGCACTGATTTTTCAATGGAACGCGGCACAATATGGTGTTTTTGATTGTAAGCTTGTTGCCTGGCACGACGTTGCATGCAAATTTCCACCAATTTTTGAATGCTTGGAGTGATTCTGTCAGCATAAAGGACTACGCGCCCATCCCGGTTTCTGGCAGCGCGTCCAGCAACCTGAATCAGAGAACGTTCGGAGCGCAGAAATCCTTCCTTGTCAGCATCAAGGATAGCCACCAGCGCTACCTCCGGCAGGTCTATACCTTCTCTCAGCAAGTTAATGCCGATAAGACAATCAAAATCACCTTTGCGCAGACGTGATATAACGCGTACCCGTTCAAGTGCATCAAGTTCCGAATGCAAGTAACTGACTTTAAGACCCAGTTCCTTTAAATAATCAGTAAGTTGTTCGGAATTTTTTTTCGTGAGTGTCGTTACCAACACTCGTTCGTTGCGGCTTGAGGCGCGGCGAATTTCTTCCATCACATCGTCGATCTGATTCCCCAGCGGTCTTACTTCAATCTTGGGATCAAGCAGCCCGGTGGGACGAATAATCTGAGATATTGGGGCCCCGCTATGTTCTAGCTCATAATCACCGGGTGTTGCTGAAACAAAAACAACATCTCCGTGAATTTTTTCAAATTCTTCAAAAGTCAACGGGCGATTTTGAAGAGCAGAAGGCAATCTGAAGCCATGCTCAACCAGAGTTTGTTTGCGGCTGCGGTCTGCCTTGTACATGGCCCGTAATTGCGGGATGGTCACGTGAGACTCGTCAATGATGGCAAGCCGATCCGAAGGGAAAAAATCCAGCAGACAAAATGGCCTTCCCCCAGGGGCGCGATGGGACAGAAACCACGAATAATTTTCAATTCCGGAACAATAACCAATCTCCCGCATCATCTCGATATCGTAAGTAGTCCGTTGATAGATGCGTTGTGCTTCAACCAATAGATTATTCTTTTCGAAAAACGCTACTTGTTGCTGTAGCTCATCTTCGATCCGGCTTATTGCCGCCTCAATGCGTTCCTCGGGCATAACGAAGTGACGACAGGGAAACAGATAAACCTTTTCCGGTCGGCTTATAAACTTGCCGCTGACTGACTCATAACGGGAAATTTGATCAATTTGATCCCCCCAGAATTCCACCCTGATAAAATTTTCACGATGCGGTTCATAAACATCTACCGTATCGCCACGTACCCGGAATTGCCCTTTGTCGGGAGCAGTATCGTTTCTGGCATATTGGATACTGATCAGCTGTCGCAGCAAATCATCGCGTCCTATTCGTTTTCTGCGTTGCAGCAACACGGTCATCCGGTCATAATCCTCGGGCGACCCCAAGCCGTAGATACAAGACACGCTGGCCACGACAATGACATCACGTCGCTCCATCAGCGATGAAGTTGCGGCCAGACGTAATTTCTCAATATTTTCGTTAATACCGGCATCTTTGGCAATGTAGGTATCAGTTTGCGGAATATAGGATTCCGGCATATAATAATCGTAATAGCTGATAAAGTATTCGACCGCATTTCCCGGGAAGAATGCTTTAAATTCGCTGTAAAGTTGCGCCGCCAGAGTTTTATTATGGGAAAGCACCAGCACTGGACGATCAAGTCGCGAAATCACGTTAGCCATGGTAAACGTCTTCCCGGATCCGGTTACTCCAAGCAACGTCTGGTATGGTTCCCGATTCTCCAGACCGTGCAACAATCCGGCAATCGCCTGAGGCTGATCGCCAGCGGGTTCATAATCAGAGTGAAGAGTAAATAACGACATAATTAGAGCTTATTCGAAAAGGTTAATGTGAACCAACATGCAGAGCATGAACCCCAAAAGGCTTTCGGACACGTCTTAAATAAAAGCGGATTTTATTTTAGCATAGATAATTGACAACAAATAACCGGCACCGGCGATGATGACAATAGTCGGCCCGCTTGGCAAATCGAGTCGATAGCTTGCAACCAACCCACTGGTAGTAAAAATGACACTCAAGATGGCAGACAAAAACATCATTGACCAAATACGCCTGGTGAAATGACCAGCAACAGCAGGAGGAAGCGTCAGCAACGCTATAACCATGATAATGCCAACAATATCCACCATCAAAACGATAGTTAACGCAGTCATCGCCAGCAACATCAGATAAATCAGCCGCACTCTGACACCACGCAATTCAGCAAATCGATTGTCAAAACATACGGCCAACAGATTGTTGAAGAAAACAACTGCCGGCAACAGCACAATAATTCCCAGTACCAACGTTACAATCACATCATTGAAAGATGTCAAGAGGATATTGCCGAACAGATAACTATGCAAATCAACATATCCCGGAGTCGCGGCAATAAACAACAAGCCGGTGGCCATACCGATCGCCCAAATAGCACCAATAACAGTATCTTCTCGTTGTTTTGCATAAATGCTGACCAATCCGAGTAATAGCGCAGCAAACAATGCGGCAATAATAGCGCCGTAAATCGGTTGCAACCACATCAGGTGGTAGTTGGTTCTGAAGTAGAGCGCCGCCCCTATGCCTCCTAAAACACAATGCGCGATTGCTCCTGCTATTGAGCTGATACGACGTGTTACCACGTAAGTTCCGACAATACCAAATGAAATACTGGAAAAAATACCGATGATAAAGGCATAGCGTAAAAAGGGGATATTTGCTCCGGTAAATTCTTGCCATAATTCAAGCATGGGTATGACTTCCTTCTGAACAACGATAATTGTGTTGGACAAGATTCACTCCGTAACCATACATATCCCGTACCATATCACCAGTGAGCTCACTGACCGGATGAACATGAATTTCACGGTTGACGCAAATAACACTGTCAACATTTTCAGAAACAAATCCCAAATCGTGAGAAACGGTGAGAATCGACATGCGTTGGTTTAGCTTATGTAACATATCATAAAAGTGTTCCTGAACGCCGGGATCAACATTGGCAGTCGGTTCATCCAGCAGCAACAACTCGGGTTGACAAGCCAGTGCTCTGGCAATCAACACTCGTTGTCGCTGCCCGCCGGAAAGAGAAGAAAAAGGACGATCCCGTAATTTGTCTATCGACATTTCCGCCATGGCATCCCGGGCAATTGTCCGATCTTGTTGCGAATAACGGCCCCAGAAATGCTGACGCAAACGTCCCATGAGTACGACCTCCATGACGCTAATCGGAAAGTCAGGATCTAATTGGATATGTTGAGGCATGTAGCCTATTTTCAATCTGGCAACTTCCGGATTTTCGCCAAAAACGGAAATTTTTCCGTGTGATGGTTTGAGTAGCCCGAGAATGAGGAATAACAACGTGCTTTTACCTCCCCCGTTAGGCCCGACAATGCAAGCCGACTCCAAACGGCGGAAACGTAAATTGACATTGCTAAGAACCGGGGCCTCCGAATCATAGGAAAAACTCAAATTTTCAATGCAAATGATACAGTCTGAATTTTCAGTTTTTACCATCTCTTGATCCATTACCAAGTGCCTGGCGTATTTCCAATGCAATGGTATTAAGGTTTTCGATAACGTTATAATGCAACGGATTCAGAGGTACTACTCTGCCCCGGATCGCGGAAGCCACCGCATTTGCCGCTTTTTGGTTAAATTGAGGCTGAACAAAAATAATATGAATGTTATTCTTGCGAGCAATTTCAACCAACTGACTGACTTTTCTTGGCGATGGGGATTTGCCGTCAATTTCAACTGCTTTCTGAACCAAACCATAACGTTTGGCAAAATAACCAAAAGAAGGGTGATAAACTAAAAAAGTTTCACCCCTGAAAGGAGAAAGCTGCTTTCGCAAACGTGAGTCCAATGATTGAAGGTTGCGCACTAATCGCTGATAATTTAATTTGAAGTACTCGGAACGCGCCGGCAATGATTCGCAAAGTATTTTGAGAGCATTGGTAGCAATAATAATGGCGTTTTCCGGATCCAGCCAGATATGAGGATCAAACAACTCGTGATCGGTCGCGATTGCGTGTTTATCCTCATGAAACCCGCCACAATCATCACATCCATGACGAGGATCTCCACTCATTGGTAAACGCTCAATTCCACTGGAAATATCTGTAATTTTTACCCCGGTATCGCTTAGCACAGGAAGAATGACATTTCTTTCCAATGCCAGATTAATACTAAAATAACAATCGGCCCGTTGTAGCTTGTCAATGTCGGCGGGCGAAGGCAGAAAGCTGTGGGGACTTTTACCTTCCGGTACCAAACTGTTGACGTCAGCAAATTTGCCGCCTACTTTAGCAACAATAAAAGCAATCGGGCGGATACCAGTGTAGATAACTATAGGGGGAATACCTTTATTATTAGGATCGTCGGACTTTCTTCGCTCCGAACAACCTGCGGTCAACAATAAACAAAAACCGGTTATCAGCAATAAGTAAAATCGTTTGACATCGAATGACGTGTATTTTTTTCTAAAAATCATAGCTAGCTACCATTTTAATCAACAAAAAACTCTTCCAACCCAGTCGGAATTACGTTTCACTGGATCCAATCCAATCAATACAGACTCTTATCCGGTATCGGCCCGGGCGCGGTACAAAACCATATTGTAACTTAACGCGAAACAAGAATTGCCGCAAGTCGCGCGACTCAAATTTTGGCGAATTATTTGTTTTCAAAGGTTGTATTATCATTTTGCAGGCTTTAATTTACTTGGTTGGCTTTAAGTAGTTAAAGTAAATATGGTCATGTGTTAATACTCGGTGGTCATCTCGACGTGACTCCGGAACCCGAAAGACACGGATGACCGAATTGGTCAAATATTATTTGCTCCGGGAACAAATCCGGAGATCAAATCAAAACAATTTTTGGAGTGGTGATGACGAAAATATTTCTTACCGGGATAACTGGATTGGTTGGGAGCGCATTTGCCTGCGCGTTGGTCAGGGAACGCGATGATGTCGAAATCATCACTCTGGCCAGAGGGAACGCTGTTGCCGGGGCTCGGGAGAGAGTTGAAGACATCATCCGGGAGCAGTGCGAGTTCGATGGCTATTCGGCATCATCGGAAAAAGTATTGCGGGCATTGACTATTATTGAGAGCGATGTTACCAAATTGGATCCTGCCGCACTGGCCACCCGTCCTGAGATGAAAAATGTTTCCAAAATCTTTCATTGTGCCGCCGTTGTTCACCTTGGCAAAGACCCGGAAGGAATAGTGTTGGAAACTAATCTCGGTGGGACAAAAAAAGTTTTGGAATTGGCAAAGCTTCTCGGTGTTCAGGAATTTCATTACGTTGGAACAGCCTACGTTGCTGGTAAACTTTCGGGCATTGCCCACGAGGATAAGCCGGTTAATTCGGGTTTTAACAATGCTTATGAAGAGAGCAAATTCCTGGCAGAAATGGAAGTCCGGAATTCCGGTGTTCCTTTCTCAATATATCGGCCATCAATTATTATCGGCAGACTCCAAGACGGACGCATTCGCAAGCCGTTGGCATTCTATCGAATTATTGAGTTTGTTGCGAAACTGAAGAAACATCGTTGTGCCAAACTTGGAGTTGATCCGCTTACCCCGATTGACCTGCAAGTGCATTTTGATGCCGAACCGTCAGAACTCGTTTACTTCGTGCCAATTGACTTTGTCCAAACAGCTATCACCAGATTGTTTCAGAAACCGGTTGCCAATAAGAGCTATCATATTACTGGCAACAGTCCCGTATCTACACTCATGATCGCTGAAACTATCAGTAAAATATTGAAAATTAAGAATATTACCGTTGGGCTCCTTGACGATGAACTGAATATGGATGAAAAATTAATGACGCGTTTCCTTGGTGATTTACTTCCATATTTCTCCTCCAACATTATTTTTGATCAAACCAATATACGATCTCAACTCGGCAATGATGCATTGAACTGGAAAGTAGGACGTGAAGGCCTGGAAGTAATGATAAAATCTTTTTTCCTCGACTTCTTCCCTAGTGTTCAGTGGGTACAAGAGGTTGTTGCCGACTGAATGATGCAGAGTACGCCCGTAGCATAATGATTATTGATTTCCATACGCACTATTACCCGGATAAGATAGCTGATCGGGCACTGAGTTCGATCATATCTGTCGCCGGGATGAAGCCGGCTACTGATGGCACACGAACTGGACTCTTGGCTTCAATGAATGAGTCGGGTATTGATTTATCTTTAGGATTGCCTTTGGCTAACACCCCCGATAATGTCCGGGGCATCAATCGTTGGGCGGCGTTGAACAACCAATCACCTATTCTTCTACTCGGGTCAATTCATCCTGCCATGAGCGATCCGGTGCCGGCGATAAAGTGGATTGCCGACAATAACCTGAAAGGTATTAAAATTCATCCGGAATACCAGGATTTCACTTTTGATGATCCCCGTTTTTTCCAGATTTGGGAGGCATGTATAGAATATGATCTACTGGTGCTTACCCACGCTGGAGGCGATATTAATTTTTCCGCACCATTCCACTCCAATCCACGAAGCCTCGCCGCTTTTCACCGTCGCTTCCCAAAATTAAAGTTGGTGTTGGCTCACATGGGTTCATGGGGAATGTGGGAGGAAGTTGAACAACATCTGTTAGGGTTGCCGGTCTATATGGACTTGGCATTTATCTTGGGGATGATTGATTCCGGAAAATTGACAAACATGATTCGCCGACACGGGGCCAATCGAATCTTGTTTGGAACCGATAGTCCATGGCGAAGTCAAAATGAGGAGTTGCAAAAGTTTATGCGCTTACCCCTGACTGAAACCGAACAGGAACTTATCCTCTGGCGAAACGCAGCCGAATTGTTATCGCTTAAACTGCCATCTTAACAACCATAATTCAAAATCCTAAACTTTTCATGACAAAACCTTTAAAAATGGCGACATGCTATGGATTTGAACATTGAATTTTTAGAATTTTATTTAGTGGAGAACCGGCAAAAAAGAACAAGGCTTGGTTTTAAATTCATCGTGAAACTGAACACTAGAGATATGAAGAAAGATATTCCTTGATAAAGTGCTGGTTCTGCTGTTCGGAGTCTCCAACGGTTTCATCGAATTTCTTAATTTCAACGTGTCCGTCAACATAGAGGTAGTTGGCTTTGCCCTGGTGGCGAATAGCCGCAATGCCGGCTTCCCATTCACTTGGATTTTTAAAAGCGGGATAGCCATGGTGGTCCAAATAGTCTGTGTTTTCAGAACGTTCCGAAAGCAGCACACTTTCGGTCATGTGCTTCAGGCAATTAACCTTCTTGTCAAAAGCAAACATGCCGTTGTAGATATAACTCGGGCGCGTATCCCACGTTGAAGTGGAGGCTGCGGAATCATCGAATCCGGACTGCACCGTTGGATCGGCATGACATCGCACAAACTTAGGCTCCACGCCATGCCGGCGCAAATATTCGTGCCACTGGGTACATGCGGCGCCGGTTCTCGTAGGGTTGCCATAGGTGCCGCCGTGTACCGGAGGAAAAAAGTCTTTACTGTCATCAATGTAACTGCGAAAAGCCAGCCCGCATTGTTTCAGATTGTTGAGACAGTTGATGGCATGAGCCTTCTGTCTGGCGCTGTTTAACGCGGGCAATAGCATCCCGGCGAGTATAGCTATAATCGAGATCACGACGAGGAGTTCGATAAGGGTGAATCGGTTAATATTTGGTGTCTTAATCATCTCCTGCTCCTTTGCTTTATCCGGGTTCTGTCAAAATTGACAGAACATTTTCAGTTTATACGCTATTTCTTGTTTTCCTCGTTATCGCAATCGTGATCGTGATCGAGCTTTTTCCGGTGTCCCGATCCCCCGGCCAGTTCGACTACGATTGCTCGGCCCCGACTGCCGCCGGGACGGTTCGGGCAGGTGCCGCCACGGTGACAACGACTCGCATTAATCACTCATCATCTCCTGGGCCAACTAAACCATACTCGAAAAGGTTTCGAGTTTTTAGAACTTTTCGAATATTCCATAATTATAACATAACTATTAAAATAAATCAACTTTTTTCTTAAGTTATCAGAGATTTGGTAATCGCTCAGTAAAGCCTCACTCTTTTCTTTGGTTCGGGGTCAATACTACACAGCCTCGTCGTTTCTCCTCGAGTGTCGTAGCTTCGCCCCCACCCAAAGGATTACGATTTGAGTTTCTTCAATAAAAAGCGCCTTAAAATTTGGTAATTAATAAAAAAGTATTAAATTAACTGTTTTCCACAATAGTCCACCGTTTAGGTATTTAATATTACAACTAGGGAGCAAGAGTGGTCATGTCATGTCATTGTGACGAACAGAAGCCGCAGGAACTGAATCTGATTGAAGAGTTTCCTGATAAGCGCAAAAAACTCGAAGAGTACATTCAATCTTTGGACATTGGTAACAATCGCGAGAAAAATCGCGGATTACTTATACAAAGTTTGCATAAGGCGCAAGACATATTCGGTTATCTGCCGCTGTGTGTTCAATTGTTTGTGGCCGACAAACTCAAACTTCATCTTTCGGAAGTTTATGGTGTTATAAGTTTTTATTCCTATTTTACCGATAAACCGGTTGGTAAGTACAAAATTCATGTCTGTACCGGCACCGCGTGTTTTGTCAAGGGAGCCGGAGCAGTATTGGATGAGTTCAAGCGTTATCTGAATCTTGAAGTGGGGGAAACTTCCGCAGATCGGAAGTTTTCACTCAACTCATTGAGATGTGTGGGGGCATGCAGCCTGGCTCCGGTGGTAATGGTCAATGACAAGGTGTACGGCAAAGTGACTGCGAAGATGGTGCCGGATATCATTAACGAATGCGCATAGTTGAAGGAAGGAATAATCATGTTTGATAATATTGATAAACTGTCGCAACGGGCGCGTGAATTACGTGCCCCAACCAAGCAGCCAATCAAAGTGATGGTGTCGATGGGGACCTGTGGCATCGCCGCTGGCGCTACCCCGGTGCTTGCTGCTTTGCAAAAGGAAATCGCTGAACGCAATCTTGAGTCAAGTGTTAAATTGGTTGAAACCGGCTGTATGGGATTGTGTTACTGCGAACCGAGCATTGAAATAGAAAATACCCAAACTGGCAAATCAATTATTTACGGCAATGTTAAACCTGGTGATGCACCGGTTATTGTTAAAAACCTCGATGGCGCGGCTGTCGGAGTAGACACTGTTAATCGTACCTGGTACTATCCTGAGCTGGAAGAGCCCGGAGAACAACAATTGCAGGCCCGGATAGTGCTACGCAACAGTGGCCGTGTTAATCCGGAACGGCTTGATGACTACGTCGCCAATAATGGTTATCAGGCATTGGGCAAGGTATTAACAGAGATGAGCGCGCGTGCGGTTATTGACGAGATTCTGGCCTCTGGTCTGCGTGGCCGCGGTGGAGGCGGATTTCCGACTGGTAAAAAGTGGGAATTTGCTGCCAATCAGGAATCCGATGTTAAATACCTGATTTGCAACGCAGACGAAGGCGACCCGGGAGCATTTATGGATCGCGCGGTGCTGGAGGGAGACCCGCATTCCGTACTTGAAGCCATGGCCATCGCTGGTTATGCCATTGGTGCACATGAAGGATACATCTATATCCGCGCTGAATATCCCCTGGCGATTAAACGCCTGCGGATTGCTATCGAACAGGCGGAAAATGCCGGGCTGCTGGGAAAAAATATTCTTGGTAGCGACTTTGATTTTCATATTGAACTTAAGTACGGCGCTGGCGCTTTTGTCTGCGGTGAAGAAACAGCGCTGATTCATTCAATCGAGGGGAAGCGCGGTGAACCGACGTTCAAACCGCCGTACCCCGCCATTTCAGGTCTTTGGGGAAAACCGACAATTGTCAACAACGTTGAAACTTTTGCCAATATTACAGCAATTATCCGTTTGGGTGCAGCCTGGTTTCGTCGGATCGGCACTGAAAAATCACCCGGCACCAAGGTATTTGCCCTGGCTGGCAAAATCAAACGCGTAGGACTGATCGAAGTGCCGATGGGCACTGCGTTAAGAGATATTATTTTCAACCTTGGCGGTGGTATTTACAATGACAAGGAATTCAAAGCGGTACAAACTGGCGGTCCGTCCGGCGGCGCTTTGCCCGCATCGCAACTTGACACCCCGATTGATTATGATTCACTGAAAGCGCTTGGGTCAATGATGGGTTCAGGCGGCATGATTGTTATGGACGAGGATGATTGCATGGTGAATATCGCCAAATTTTTCCTGGAATTTACACTTGACGAATCTTGCGGGAAGTGCACTCCGTGCCGGATCGGCAATACCCGATTATTTGAAATGCTTGAGCAGATTTGTGAAGGCAACGGCACCGAAGAAACCCTGACAAAACTTAAGACACTGGCGCTCACCATCAAAGATACCGCGTTGTGCGGTTTGGGTCAGACTTCACCTAATCCGGTGTTGTCAACGCTTAGCAATTTTGCTGATGAATACCAGTCTCACGTCAAGGATAAACGCTGTCTGGCCGGTGTTTGTACCAAACTGATCAGCTATGTTATCAATGATCAGTGCGTTGGGTGTACACTGTGCGCGAGAAACTGTCCGGTACAGTGCATTGCCGGAGAACGCAAGGAACAGCACGTTATTGATCAGGACAAATGCATCAAGTGCGGCGTGTGTTATAACACTTGCAAATTCCACGCTATTGACAGAATTTAACAAGGAGACTTTCTTCTCATGATTAATCTTAGCATTAATAATCTGCCGGTTCGGGTGAAAAAGGGGTCAACCATACTCCAGGCAGCTGATAAAATCGGCATTCGTATTCCGACGTTGTGCCATCTTGAATTGGATTGCTTCACAATTGAGAACCGGATGGGGTCATGCCGGATATGCGTTGTTGAAGTCGAGGGACGTAACAATCTGGCACCAGCATGTTGTACTCCGGTAAATGAAGGAATGGTAGTAAAAACCAGTACTCTCCGGGCAATTAACGCCAGGCGAACAATGTTGGATCTGATTCTTTCGGATCATCCAAAAGATTGTCTTACCTGCGAAAAGAACGGCAACTGCGAATTGCAGCGGTTAGCCAGCGAAATGGATTTACACCATTTGCTTTATGAAGGCAGACAATCCAAATATGACATTGATCTCGCCTGTAACGCCATTGTCCGGGATTTAGACAAATGTATCATGTGTCGTCGCTGCGAAAACGCCTGCAATAATGTTCAGACGGTCGGAATTCTCTCCGGTGTCGGCAGAGGATTTGAGGCGGTAGTAGGGACTCCCGGTCTTCGCCCGTTGAGCGAAACTAAATGTGTTTTCTGCGGTCAGTGTGTGGCCGCTTGTCCGGTGGGCGCTTTAACCGAACAGAACTATAAGTACAACGTCTGGCGAGCGCTGAATAACGAGAAAAAGCATGTCGTTGTTCAGACGGCACCTGCGGTACGTGTGGCTATTGGCGAAGAGTTTGGTATGGCACCGGGAGAGATTGCTACCGGCAAACTGGTTGCCGGGTTAAAATTGCTTGGGTTCGACAAAGTATTCGATACCGACTTTGCCGCCGATTTGACTATTATGGAAGAAACCACCGAATTTATTGATCGCTTGAAGAAAAATGAGAATCTGCCGATTCTGACTTCGTGCTGCCCCGGCTGGGTGAAGTTTCTTGAACACCAGTTCCCGGAGCTGATCTATATGCCGTCAAGCGCTAAGTCGCCGCAACAAATGTTCGGTGCTGTGGCCAAATCATACTATGCCGAAAAAATGGGTTTGAAGCCGGAAGACATTGTGGTTGTTTCTGTTATGCCGTGTCTGGCTAAAAAGTATGAAGCATCACGTAGTGAATTTACCCGCGACGGTGTGCCGGATGTGGATATTGTGATTTCCACGCGGGAATTGGCCGACATGTTCAAGGAAGCTGGTATCCATATCAACAAGCTGGAAGAACAGCAATTCGATAGTCCGCTGGGTGAATCCACTGGCGCCGGTGTTATTTTTGGGGCTTCCGGCGGCGTTCTTGAAGCCGCGCTGCGTACTGCTGCTGACTGGCTTTCTGGAGAGGACCTGAAAGAGTTTGACTTTGAGGAAGTGCGCGGCCTGTCCGGTATCAGAGATACCACTGTCAAAGTTGCTGGTACGGATGTAAAAGTGGCAATAGCTTCCGGTCTTGGCAATGCCCGTAAATTGCTTGACCGCATCAAGTCCGGGAAGGCGCAGTATCATGCTATCGAGATTATGGCCTGTCCCGGCGGTTGTCTGAACGGCGGCGGTCAGCCTTATATTCATGGGGATACCAAAATTCTCGAAAAACGCAAAGAAGCCATCTATAAAGCGGACAGCGGATTGTCGTTGCGCAAATCGCATCAGAATCCTGATGTTATCAAATTGTATGATGAATATCTGGATAAGCCGGGCAGCAAAAAAGCACATGAATTGCTGCACACCCACTATACTCCGAGAAAGAACTGGTGATTGTTGAGCCAGTAGTAACACTTCGCGTGAACCACGTTGAGTGCGTAGACGCAGCAGACGGCCACGCTATTGGGGCGAGGTTGAGGCTACGACACCCGAGGAGGAACGACGAGGCTGTGTAGTATTGACCCCGAACCAAAGGGAAAGAGTGAGGCATTGCCGGAAATTATATGAATTAACGCTTATGGAAAGTTACCAGCTACGGAACAACAATGCGGCGGAACTTGTCGCTGCAACGCTGAATATTTTTAAAGCACCCGGCGCGGTTGCTTTATTACCCACTGAAACGGTTTACGGCTTGTTCTGCCGGTGGGAAGACCAGGCGGCGATCCAGCGAATCTACGAGATGAAAGGACGTCACCAGAATAAGCCGTTGGCGATGTTTGCCGCTTCTGTCAATATGGTCGAACGTGCTGGTGTGGTTGTAAAATCTACAGCCAGGCAGTTGATTGACGCGTTTTGCCCCGGCCCACTGACTCTGGTGATTCCGGGGACAGATAACGGTACAGTTGGGTTTCGCATTCCCGATCATCCTTTTATGCTCAAGTTGTTGAAGCATGGGGGCTTCCCGTTGGCATCCACCAGCGCCAACCGTTCTGGAGCAGCTAACGCACTGACTGTAGAGGAAGCTCTGGCGGAATTACACACATCCCCTGATTTGGCGATTGATGCCGGGATTATACCACTGGGTAATTTGGCTTCGACCGTAGTCAAGGTTGACAATAACGGATTTATCATACTTCGTCCCGGACCGATCACCGAATCAGAAATAGCGTTGGCACTCCGTGATACTGTTTCGACCAGTTAATATGTTATCATATCGTCTGAGGAGAACGGCGACGAAAGCGGGCAGCCAGTAGAAAAAGAGTGAGGCGTTACTGCTGTTGAATTCAACTTTCATAAAAATTGTGTAAATCCTTGAAAAAATAATAACCAGATATATTATCTTATATTTTACATTAAGTTCGTAAAGAGGTTGTTATGTCTATTGTCATCAACGATTGGAATATTGCAGAAATCAAGCAATTGCTGCGGGAATGCGGAAAACTCTCAATGCAGCACTATGTCGACCCAAGTATTAAACTCAAAGCTGATCACAGTGTTGTTACTCCGGCCGATACCGGCATTGAGAACCTGCTGGCCAGGCGCTTCGATCACCCGGAAGCAGGAGTTTATCTTATCGGAGAAGAAACCCTCGATAGCCGCTCTGAAGATTACATTCAGCGTGCCCTAAAAGGAGTCTGCTGGATTATCGATCCAATCGACGGTACCGCCCCATTCGTAACAGGGATTCCCGCCTGGGGTATTTCAGTAGCCTTGGCAAAAGATGGGCGTATTATTGAAGGCGCTATTTATCTGCCGCCTCAGGATGAATTATTTTATACCTCAGGAGCCAACGCCTATCGCGTCAGAAATTTTTCCAGCGGCGGCAAATGCGAACTAATGGCAAAATGTTCATCGCATCGCAATCTCGTCGGAGCTGTCAGTATTTCGCAACAACACGCAAAATACGGCCGCGTGTCCATTCCAGGACCAGTTTTCTCTTTGGGAGGATGCGTCGCCTCATTTTATTTCATGTTCACAGGCAAAATCATGGCCTATGTGGCTGCGGTATCTCTATGGGATATCGCCGCATCGCTTGCGATTATGGAACGACTTGGCTTCAGCGCGGTTACCGGCGACGGCAATGAATTGACTTCTCTTATTTCAGAGAAACTTTACGAACTTTCACCAGGTAGTCAGAATAGATGGAAACTACGTGGTTATGCCGTTATCGCCACCTCCCGTAACATTGCAAACGAAATTTTTTCTAAAATCACCCTGCCTGATAACCTATAAATTCAA
The DNA here is from genome assembly GCA_018400135.1 of Victivallaceae bacterium. Taxonomy (GTDB): domain Bacteria; phylum Verrucomicrobiota; class Lentisphaeria; order Victivallales; family Victivallaceae; genus M55B135. The sequence goes on along the minus strand of JAGYNC010000001.1, from coordinate 10,796 downwards.
AGGAAATGGTGCTGCATGGGAAAAGATCGTACGCTAAATGGAGTCGTGTACATTGTCAGCCTTGGTTGTCCTAAAAATCTGGTTGATACCGAGTTAATGTCAGGGAATCTGATTAGTAATGGTTGGGGGATTACTTTTTCCCCTGACGAAGCAAATGTCTTTTTAATTAATACCTGTGCTTTTATTCCACCAGCCAGGGACGAGGCCAAAGACTTCGTTGAAGAGGCTATTTACTGGAAAAATGAGCGCGTTGATGAACGTAAAATCATTGTCACCGGTTGCCTGGTGCAGTGGGATAAAGACGAGGCGTTCAGAAGGGAATACCCCGAAATAGATTTATGGCTCGGTATTGATCAGGTTACACGCGTGGCCGAATATCTCCAACAGGTGCTCACCGCCGCCCCGGCAACCAACATTTTTATGCGCCAAAATGATCCTGCTTTTATTTACGATGACCGGATGCCCCGGCTGCAACTGACATTGCCGCATCTGGCTTACCTGAAAATTACTGAAGGATGTGATAATCGTTGTTCTTATTGTCTAATTCCCTCCATCAGGGGAGGCTTGCGTAGCCGCTCAATAAAGTCTGTAGTTGCTGAAGCCGCCGGACTGCTGCAAAACGGGGTTCGGGAGCTGGTACTTATCGGTCAGGACATTACCGCATTCGGAATGGATAACAATGGACAGGGAAATCTTGCCGGACTTTTGCGTGAACTCGACCAGTTTGACACAAAATATTGGTTGCGTTTGATGTACACCCACCCTGCTCATTTCAGCGATGAATTGATTGAAACCATTGCCAACGCAAAACATGTTTTGCCATATATTGATCTTCCATTGCAACATATTTCCGACCGTATTCTTCAAGCAATGGGGCGCAAAATTTCACGAGATGGCATAATTGCCCTGCTGGAACAATTGCGCAAAACAATCCCAAACCTCGCCTTAAGAACTACTTTTATAACCGGCTTCCCGGGTGAAACAGAGCGTGATTTTGAAGAGTTGAAAAGTTTTGTTCAGGAACATGAGTTTCAGCGATTCGGCGTATTCAGTTTTTTTTCTGAACCTGATGCTCCGGCATCGAAACTACCCTTTTCAATCCCTCACGCCGTTGGCGAACAACGCGCTGCTGAATTAATGAATATTCAGGCCGAAATTTCTCTGCGCAATAATCGACTTTTGATCGGGCGTAACCTGGAAGTGATTTTTGACGTGTGCAGACCCGACGGAGCCGTCGGTCGTTCAATTATGGATGCACCGGAAATAGACAACTCCGTCGTAATCAAGGGGCGAACCAACATTCGCCCCGGAGATATCCGTCAGGTAGAAGTTACTGATGCTAATGCCTACGACTTAATCGCTAAATTACCAGTCGCGAAACGTCGCTCGAAAATAGTTAAACGACGCTGATTGCCGGTCATTAAAAGCGAGTCTTAAATTCAATAGAAACCTAAAATATACTTATGCATGTCGAATTTTTCTCTTTTAGCTCAAGTTGAAAACCCGGATCAACAGAGTATATTTCAGACAAGCTGTTTTAGTGTCCAAAACTGCAATAACCCCTACGGAGTGTCATTAGTGAAAATTAATATGCCTAATATACTGACGACTGCCAGAATCGTCATAATTTTTATCTTCCTGATATTGGCATCCAATTCCCACGGCATCCCCGAAGGTTCTGTGTTAACCATGCGGATCGTTGCCTATATTCTGGCGATTGTTGCCGGGTTTACCGATCTGCTCGACGGTTATCTTGCCCGCAAATGGCATCAGGAAACCGATATCGGCGCATTATTGGATCCTTTGGCTGACAAAATTTTTGTAGTTGCCGCAATGCTGATGATGATAGAATTTCGACTTATGCCAGCGTGGATCGCAGTAGTCATCATTGCCCGCGAATTCCTGGTAACCGGTCTGCGGATGGTAGCTTCTCAGAAAGGCGAAGTCATCGCCGCCGATCGCTGGGGTAAAGCAAAAACTTTCTTGCAGATGATTATGCTTTTGATTGCAGGGGCGGCATGGGTGCAAATCTTTTCGCTGCAACACCAAATCGACGACGGGAAAATCGTGCTGAACTCCGGCTGGCAAGCTTTCTTATTATTAACTGCGGTTATTACCGTCCTTTCCGGATTGAGTTATTTTATCAAATATCGCCGACTCCTGCTCGACTGATATTACCCTTGCCTTGCGAAGTAGCATGCGTTCTCCGAACGCATAAAGCGGGGCATTGCTATTTGCGCTCGGAGAGCGCAAGCTACGGTTGCCGCAAGCGGCACGTTCCGTTGTTTTATGAGTAACGCCTCATTTCAAAAAAACTAACACCCCTGTAATACCTCACTCTTTGGGTGGGGTCGAGGCTACGACACCCGAGGAGTAACGACGAGGCTGTGTAGTATTGACCCCGAACCAAAGGAAAGAGTGAGGCATTACACGCCCCCCGGATTTCTCACGACCAAGCCCTTTCTTTTCTTGTTTATTTAAGCCAATGCGCTATATTATGCGCTCGTGAATTTTCAACACACTCCCCAATACGGAGAGATGGCCGAGTGGTCGAAGGCGCAGCATTGGAAATGCTGTGTGGGGGTAACTCCACCGAGGGTTCGAATCCCTCTCTCTCCGCCATTTTTAGCCTCAAATTTCTTCTTTTTTGACCCACTTTTCCCCACTTTGCCTTTGCATAGTCCATGATCGTGATATATTGTGCTGTAACCTGTGGTTTACAGGAATGCGTTTATGTCAAGACAAACCAAGGTCATTTGCATGAAACTCGAATTCGGATCAATCAGGCAAAAAGTCAAAGGAGGCACATACTATTTTCGCTATCAGATCAACGGTCAGCGAAAAGATGTTCCGCTGAAGACTCACAACAAAAACGAAGCGGAACGAAAAGCCAAGGAACTCATCCCGATTGTAAAGGCAAATCAGGTGGAAATCGTCGCCGCGCATGTCAGCGCTGCCAGAGGTTTTGCCAAACGCAGTCAAATTCTGCCGATTGAAGATGCGTGGGCAAAATATTCAGCAAGTCCTGATCGCGCCATGCCACATACCGTTAGCGAACAGTTGGCCTATCAATCGACCTTCAAGGAGTTCGTGGATTTTGTCTCTTCTCCAACTGCCAGCAGAGAAATTCTGCACACGATTATTTCCTCGATAAACGAGATTACTCCAGCGGTTGCCGAAGAATACGCGTCCATGTTGAGAACCAATAGTCTGGCGGTGGATACCCACAACCGCAAGATAAAGCGTTTACGAAAAATCCTCGATGTATTGGGAGACTATTGCGAACACGAAAACCCCTTCCGTAAAAAATCATTGCTGCGCAATGTTCGAGAAGAACAATCATCGGTGATTCGCCGTCAGGCTTTCACCAGGGAACAGGAGCAGGCCTTGCTTAGAGAATTGAAAAATCCTGAACGCAAATTGATCAACAAAAATGAGATCAGAATAATTTATATAATTGGTATGTATACAGGTCAGCGGATGAAGGATTGTGTTTTAATGCAGTGGCAAAATATTGATTTTGCCCTCGGCCAGCTTTACGTTCATCAGTACAAGACCGGCAGGAATGTAACCATTCCCATCGCCCCTCCGTTATTGGAGGCACTGAGAGAAGCCGAAGGCTGGCGAAAGGAACTCTATGTGTGTCCGAAAACCGCTGCCCGTTATAACAAAACCAACGCTCTCGGGAAAAACGTTGGGAACAACCTCGTGAACATAGACGTGATGCGCGTAATCCGCTGGATTCGGCTGGAGCCTTCGGTCAAAGTACCTGGTCGAGCAAAAAAAATGACGGTCTACGGCTTCCACTCTCTCAGGCATTCTTTTTGTTCGTTTTGTGCCGAGGCAAACGTCCCGAAATCTACTCTGTTATCGATTCTCGGCACGGACTCTAAAATAGCCGATAAATTCTACACTCATGTCTCAAGCGACTCCCAAAAACAGGCTATCGCGGCAATTACCGATACCATGACAACAACGGGCGACAGCCCTCAAGAGCGAATCAGAAAAGCGCTTGCTTTGCTGGCCCAGAACCCCGAGCCTACAACTGGGCTATTGAAACGGCTTCGCGCCATTTTGGGTGGATAAACTTTCCTGATATGAAAAAGCCTCGGGAAGTTGTGTTTCTTTCCCGAGGCCCATCAAACAAGTTTATGCGATTTTAGCCTGTCTCGAAAAATTGGCATCTTCGTCAAGCGATAAAATGTACTTCACTACTTCAATATTGTAATAGCGAACGGCAGTTCCTACCATTTTTCTGCGGAAGGTAAAATGTCCCTCGCGCTCCAAATCACGAAAGTGCGGAAATGATATATTTAACATTTCAGCAACTTCACGCTGTGTCAAAAGTTTTGGTGGCATATCCGGCAGCAACTCGCCTTTTTGAGCGAGATGCCGCAGGTTTGCCATAATTTCATTGAGTTCTGGAATATTTATAGCCCCGGCTTCTGCAATCGGCTGAAGCAACCGGCCTATAAGTTTCACAGTTGTATAACGGACAGGTGCTTTCATCAGCGTTTTCACCTGAACTCCGCCTCCCCATCACAAGGAGTTATTAATATAAATTTGACAGAAGAATATCTGTCGTCGGACCGAGATCGGCACTCAACGCCACTCTCGGTTCTTTGGCCTAGGGTAGCCATTTTACCCGATTGTTCCTTTCATTTTTGCCTCGCGTTGTTGTGAGTTCTGCTACTGGTTCCGATTTTGTTTTCTTATTCCGAGTACCTCCTTTTGTGTTGTTTTTGCGTGCATGAGTTACGGCACGTTTATGACATGGAATTTAGTTCTTCCAAAACATCCGGATCAACACCAGGCTTATATGTTGACCAACGCTGGCGTTCAGGGAGGTTTGCCAGAACATCTTCGTCTAGAGGTTCCATTACGAGGTCTTTATTATTGAAGGAAATCTTGAAAGGATCAAATCCCTGATGATTTCCTTTTTCTTCGACCAGAAGTGCAGAATCTCCGGAATTGTCACTCCACACTTCGATTTGCCTATCGGGACAAGGTATGAGTTGAAGTAACTGTTGGCTTCTGACGACAATGACCACTGCGATATTTTCGCTGGCACAATAATGCATAACGTTCCTCAGTAACTGAATTCGCTGCGCGTTGCCATGCCTAAGGGACTCGGCATCAAATATCACGACCTTGGGTAATTTTATTCCCACCAATTTTTTGAATTCAGAATATCCATCTTTTTCTGGATACATGAAAATCTTGGTGCTGTGAATCGAGTTTTTCAGACACTCCACTTCCGCCAAGCTATAACGTCGGAAATGGGTCATGAAATGTTTAGCACGGTCAAAATCAAGGAACACTAAGCACGAGAGCTGTGAATCCGAGACTTTTCGCCAGAAAGGCAATGTATTCCGGCCCGAGCCAATCAATATTGAAAACAGCAGGCTTGATACCATGTTTTGATCGATCCTGCTATGTTCGACGATAATCGTGACCTCCCCCGAGTCTACACAATTTTCAATAAGCGGAATTGTTTTTTCGAGTTTCTGAACATCGAGACAGCCAAAACGATCAAGCCTCAACAGGTCTGGAACATGTGCCCCATGTGCCTGGGCGTGTTTTATGAATTCACTTTTTGAGATGATTTTTTCATCACCAGATTTCGTTCTAATACTTTCGAGACATGGCCCCACGGGTAGTTGGAATCCAATATCATGGCTTCGCGGGAATTTGATTTCAGAGAACTCCGTTTTAATTCCACTAGCCTCCAATCTATTCGCCATATTGAGCGCGGATTGGTAGGATTGGGCGATATTATGGTTTTCGGTATGGATTTGGACGACGGGGCAAGTTACCCTGCGCCCGTGTAATTTGCTTATGTCTAGATTTTCAACCCATGCGTTGCCTCCGGGATTCCACAGGAAAACATATTCAGGGCATTGTGCATTCAAAAGTGCCAAAAAAAAATCATCCGTAAGATACACTTTTGCCTTAGGAAAGCGGCCCACATATTGCGAGTTGACTAGCGTGTATGGCGGACGCGGAGGGACAAACAGCTTCAGCGGGGATTTATACGAATGGTGCTGATAGAATTGTAACGGCAGGATCGAGTAGCTCCTGCCGTTGGGGTAATATTCCAAGTAATAAGATGGCGTATCCGCAAAATCCAAGGCGCGAAAAATGTTAGCACCAGGTTGCTGAATTGGAACACGGCTCCATGGGCCGTCGATAGAATCCTCACGGCTATTCCACTCTCCGGATACATCCCATTCTTTTCCTAGATAACGCCCGAATTCCTTGTCTTTGTCGCTCCAAAACTCAGAACCCACGCAGTAACTTATGTTGGCATCCGGTTGGCATATTCTCAACATTATGAACTTGGCATCAATTGATGAATCCCGGTTGTAAATCGAGTATTTTGTTGGTTGATCGTATTGATAAATGGTCGGTTCGCATTCTGGTTGAGGCCAGAATGGGTTGAATGACAACCCTGTAAAAAAACTGCTCGGTTGGTTTGGCAGAATTTTTATGCTGCCGTTACATAAGATCGGGCTGCCTTGAGAATCAAATGAGATTTGCATGCGTCTCCGCAGATTAGCGGAGTGCATGTCGTTTCTTATTATTAACTCGACTCCCGAACATTGAATAGCATCCTTTTCTAGATTGTTGTCACGAAATATTTGTAAATCGGGATATTTTTTCAATGGAACTTGTTGCAAATGTTGTTTAAGAACACCCCGCCCCACTGATCCAGCGCTTTTTGTTATTATCATGTTCATGTTTCCTTTTTTTAAGGGGTTAATGCATCTACGGTTTCGTTGAGAATAAATGCCAGAGGTTCATAACGGTTCGGAGATTCAACCGTTCTCACGAGCGGCGTCCAATCCGCCTTTGTCAGCTTTTCGTTGCCGCGCAAAAACCTGTGCAACAGCGACAGTAACAGTCCCGTTCCGAGCATCCTTGGGCAATGCAGGTGTTGCTGGTTTTGCAGGAAGCGCTGTAAAGGTATAGTGACTTGGGAGATAGGCATTCTTTCATCGATTGGGCGAGGTACCAGAAATTGACATTCCCGCCGCAACGCATCAGGGTAGTGGAACCCCAGCATATTGGGGAGCATGTCTATTTGCTCTACCAAGGAGAACAAAGTCTCGCTGGATAAGAAAAAGGGATAACTATTGCCATTGCTTCGGAGATCGCGACAGAAGGCGATTATTTGCGCCATGGTCAGCTGGACAGGATCAGCCATTCGTATCGGAGAGTTGTTCATGACAAAATCCAAACAGTAATAATCGGTCGGCATCCCCGCATATTCGAGAACGCTTTTTATGGATTTATACTCGTTGGATTCTTCGGGACAAAGTAATCCTGATGGCAATGATTGACTCGCGAAGGCCAGATTTGCCTGTTCCTCAATAGCAGGGAGTAGTTCTTGAGGCATTGATTCCTCCCGCCTGCTTGAGCTTGAAGTCTTACGCTTCAACACGTTACATACGGTTTTTTCGATGTCGTCGATAGTAGGATGCATTTTCAAACTCCTTTTTTGTTTGTGATTTGATATCCGGCGTAACCTCTGCGGTTTTTGAGTTTGCCGTCTTCGTCAATTACTTTGATATCGGTACGAAGCGAGGCCCCATACTGGGTTCGCATGTACGCATGAAAAGCTTTTTGGGCGAGTCTTTCTGACATCGGCACCCATCCTTTTCCTTTGCAAAACTTGCTGTAAAAGGATACCGCTTCGGCAGTGGAAATTATCGCGTTCGCGGTTGGATGAATATACTTGTCGGCGAATACGTCGAAAGAGCGCGAACAGTCGATAATTCCATCGACGCGGAGTTCCTGCTCCATGGTCAAGGGAATATGCCCGCCGTTTTTCAAAAGGCGCGTGGCTCCCTCCAGCGCCCAGTTCAAAATACCGCTCCCTTCTTCCTCAAGCAGTATCTTATCGAAATTCGCGATTTTATTTTTAGTCGGCGGTCTTTCAAAGCGAATAACCCTGATTCGTCTTTTCCACGCATCGACATCCTGATCCAGCTTGAATCGGGGAATCCCATTACAGGTGATGGCGACATTGGCGGTGCCAGTCACGTCAAGTCTGGAATTGCTGCCTTTGAATTCGGCAGTGAGCGTGTCGCCGCCTGTAAGCGACTTGAGCTTTGCCACTGAAGAACCGCTTAATAGCTCGGGTTGGATATCTTTGCCGGTCAGTAGGGTTTTCCCGTGAATACGGCCAATTTCGAACCTGCTACCCATGTGCTCGATGCGCAACTCTACACAATTCCATTTCCCTACAAGCCCCTCGACGATATTGATTGAGGTTGACTTTCCACCGCCTGCCATGCCGACAAGCACAAGGAAAATCTGGCCAAAATTATAGCCCAGCAGACATTGTCCGACAAAACACTGGAAAAGAGAGATGTCATCTTCATTCATAGCCGGTTTCAAAAGATTTTCGATAAATTTAGGGCATTTTGCCCGCGGGGCATATGCCAGAGGATTTCTGTTTCTGCTCCGATAAGCCGCGGAAAAGGGTTTAGCAATCCAACGATCCGTCTTGCGGTCAAATTCCAGCATCTTATTGGCGCAATGGATATGAAGCTGGAGCTGGTCGCGACTGAAAAATGTCGAATCTTCACATTTTCCCTTGATTAGCTTTATAACCGAATCCAGTGTTCTGGCCGTACAAAAATAAGGTGGAATATTTTTAAATTGTTCCATGGAGGCTGCCAATTTTACAATCACTCTTCCAATGAGGTCAAGAACAGAATGGTCAGTCATGGGCTTAAATTCTCCAGTTCCGTCGTGATAATAATAAAATCTATTTTCGGACGTATAGTATTTGATGCCCGAGACTTCCGCGATTAATGCGGCTAAATAGCTTTCATTAATTTTATCCATTCCCCTTTTCTGAGGGAAAAAGGGTTTCCCATAATTTTTTTCAGCGGCTTTCATCCAATTTTTAGTTATTTTGCTGGTATCAATGTTCATTTAATCCTCCTTGATTTTTTTGTTTTCCCACAAAGCCTTGAAGCAATCGCCGGACGATCCGACGTGGTTTTCCCGCCAAGTTCGCGGGCGGAAACATTGCCTTTCATTTGCCGACCGGAACTCGAAATAGTCCCGAGGGCACGACCAAAATTTCTTTCGACCGACGTTTCATCTGCGGTTCCATTTTTGGCAGGGAACCACACATAGGACACGCTGTCGTGTTGAAGCTTCCCGCTGGGAAGCTTCAACACGATATTCAACACCTAAATAACTGCCATAAATAACAAATAATTAATACAAATACAAAAAAGTTTAATGAGGCGGGATTCGCCTAGGATAAAATTAACACTAACAAATGTGCTAGTGAGGCTGCGTTCGCTAAGAACCGCCTAATCATCTAAGCCACAGATAGTGACCAGAATCGCAGATTTTTTCATGCGAGATTTTCGGAGGGGAGTTGGAATACACGAAACAAACCAACGGGTTTGCCCGGCGCGTACGATTCCTGATTAATAACGTGCCGTAATAGTTTCTTTAAGTCATTTTTTTTTGCTATCCTTAATTTTTTACGTTTGGCCTGATTCTAACAGGTTTTTTAATATTATAGCATACTTAATCTTCATTTGCAAGAAAAAAAAGAGATTTTTTACTGTTTCAGTTTAATGGCCGTAATCGGTCAGTCCGCCGAGGCCGTTGATGTTCGAGCATGCGTGGGCATCGCCTCTTTCCGGTAGTCGTAATTGCCGGCGTTGCTCGATAATCAGGCAACGTTCTGGAGACGAATTGCGTCGGAAAAGAGCAATTGCGTCAGATCGGCTTTGGGATTCAAGGTCAAGACGTTGAGGGCGTTTTCCAGAAATGTGGCGGGATCATGGCCCCGACACTTGGCGGTGTGCAGAATGGTCATCAGGATTTCCCGTGTTTGCATTCCTCTTTCAGACTGGCATCCGAAGCTGGTTTTTCGTGAAATCACCACCGGGCGAAGGTTGCGTTCCGCGAAATTGTTTTCGCAGGGAATATCCGGATTCTTGCCCCAATGAAAAAGTTGATGTTCATTGATCCGGAAAATATCCTGGATATGTTGAATACCGGGATCGTTTGACGGTTTGCCGCATATTTCCATGATGCTTTCCCGGATGTGCTCCGCCCGGTCGCGATATTCCTCCGGCGTCAGTCTCAATGTCGGCAGCTTGACGGCTTGGCTCAGTTGTGGCATCAGATCGTCGCAGAATGCCAGGATTTGCGCGTCGTCTGGAAAGTCCAGTTTGAGTTTTTTGACATCGCGCAGAAGATGAACGAAACAGAACTGGCGTTCGACCAGCAACGGAAGATAGCCGCGATAGCGGTCGACGATCAGAATCAGCATGAGCTTCTCCCGTCCCAGAACTTCCAGAGGCACCTTGGAGCCGCGGGAATCGCGGAACAGAAATACCCGGAACAGCGCGTTGGCGAAAAGCCAGACATATGAGCGTTTGCCGTCCATTGACCAGCCGGTTTCGTCAGCGTGAAGAAAAACGCATTTTCGCAATTCGAGCAAAGTCTGGTCAAACAGCGGTTTGAGCAAATCCGCATAACGGTGCGCCATTCCGATCAGCGTGCCTTTGTTTACTTTCAGCCGCCGGGCGATGTTGCCGATGGTGCTCTGATGAAAATAACATTCCGTTATGATTTGAGCGGCGGCAGCATTACTGTACTTGGCTCCCGGCATGGCATCGGGAGTGGCGGCAAGCGTATCCTGTCCACAATTGTCACAGCGGAAAAGCGTATTCATGTTCATCACCTTTTCAACGCGCATCGGAACGAAATTATAAACGGCATGCGGCACGGTGCCCACGACGCGGAGAGCGGCG